>WJIW01000284.1 GCA_014730065.1 Armatimonadia bacterium
GCGCTGGGCGAGCCCATGTTCCGAAGCACGCCACGCGCCTCTTCGTACGGCCGACCGCGCAGCAAGTCTATGATGCGCCGCGCCTTGGTCGGCGAAACCCTGCGATATCGTCCTACGGCTTTGACTTCCACAGCCGACATCCCCTGTCACTTTGGTGCCGATGGTCTCCCGGCACGCACTCCTACCGCGCCCTAGCCGCCCGCTCGGCGCCGTGTCCGGGGTGTCCCCGGAATGTGCGCGTCGGAGCGAACTCGCCCAGCCGGTGCCCGACCATGTTCTCCGAGATGAACACGGGCACGTGCTTCCGGCCGTCGTAGACGGCGATGGTGTGGCCCACCATCTCCGGGAAGATCTGAGAAGCCCTCGACCACGTCCGGACGATCTTCTTCTCGCCCGAGGCGTTCAGGGCGTCGATCTTCTTCAGGAGCTTCGGATGGGCATAGGGCCCCTTTTTCAGCGAACGAGACATGCTATCGGCACCTCCGCGCCTTACTACCGGCCGCCACCGCGGCGACGCACGATCATCTGGTTGGACTTACGACGCTTGCGCGTACGGATACCCTTGGACGGCTTGCCCCACGGGCTCATGGGGGTCTTGCGTCCGACGGGGGCCTTGCCCTCGCCGCCGCCATGGGGGTGATCGTTGGGGTTCATGGCCACGCCACGCACCTTGGGTCGGCGACCCCGCCAGCGCATGCGCCCCGCCTTGCCGAGCAGCAGGTTAGCGTGGTCCTCCTTACCCACTTCGCCCACAGTGGCCCGGCACGTAGCCTGGACGAGCCGAACTTCGCCCGAGGGCAGCCGAAGGTGAACGAATCGCCCCTCCTTGGCCAGCACCTGGGCCGACGCGCCCGCCGACCGGACGAGCTGGCCGCCGCGCCCGGGGTTCAACTCCACGTTGTGGACCAGCGTCCCCAAGGGGATCCGCTCCAGCTTCAGGGCATTGCCCGGCTGGATGTCCGCCTTGGGGCCCGACTCGATCTGCTGACCGACCTTCAGGCCACGGGGAGCCAGGATGTACCGCTTCTCGCCATCGGCATAGAAGACGAGGGCGATGTCGGCGCTACGGTTGGGATCGTACTCGATCTCCTTGACCGTTCCCGGCACGCCCTCCTTGTCCCGCTTGAAGTCGATGACCCGGTACTTGCGCTTGCTACCGCCGCCCCGGCCCCGCACGCTCAAGCGGCCCTGGCCGTTGCGGCCGCCGCTACGCTTGAGGGCCTTGGTGAGGTGCTTGGGCGGCTTGGATTTTCGGGTAGTCGTCTCGGGAACCATCACCGACATGGTGCGTCGGGCCGGCGTGGTCGGACGGAACTGCTTGACTGGCATGGTCTATCCTCCCGCCTGCTCGTCGACGCGATCGAACAGGTCGATCGACTCGCCGGGGGCCAGGGTGACCACGGCCTTCTTCCAGGAAGGCGTGCGGCCCTCATGGAAGCGGCCCTGTCGCCGCGGCTTGCCCCGCACGTTCATGGTGTTGACCTTGGTTACGCTGACCTTGTAGATCCGCTCGATGGCGCGCCGTATGTCGATCTTGCTCGCCCTGGGGGATACCTTGAAGGTGTACTTCCCGTGCTCCATGGCATCCATCGACTTCTCGGTCACGATCGGGCGGATGATGATGTCGAAGGGGGTTGGGCCCATTACTCAGCGCCTCCTAGACCTTTGTCGCGTCCGCGGTTCGGCGCCGATCCGAAGGTGTCCGCGACGATCTTCACGGCCGCCTCCTCGATGACCACGGCATCACTGCTCACCAGGTCGTAGGCGCAGAAGCTGGGAGCCACGCGTACGGTCACGCCCCCGATATTCCTGAGGGACTTGTACGTCTCGGGCCGGTGCTCGGCCAGGATGACGCAGACCTTGGTGCCCGTCAGGTCCATGGCTGCCAGCGCCTGGGCCATGCCCTTGGTGCTCGGCTTCTCCAGGGCCAGGGGCTCGATGGCCATGATCCGGCCCTCGCCCGCTCGGGCCGACAGCATGGAGCGGACCGCGATCCGCTTCATTCGCTTGGGCAGATGCCGCCGCGTGGTCCGGCCATCGGGCCCGAACACGACCCCGCCGCCCGCCCAGTGGGGGGCGCGGATGCTGCCCTGACGGGCCCGGCCGGTGCCCTTCTGGCGCCAGGGCTTCCGACCCCCACCGCGAACCTGGCTACGGCTCTTGGTGGTGGAGCGGGCCTTGGACTGGTTGATCTCGTACGCCAGCACCGCCGCGTGGACCACGCCCTCATTGATCTCGTCGGCGAACACCGGATCGGGTAGGTCGATCTCCCGGCCCGTGCTCTCGCCCTCGGTGCTATATACCGTGACCTTCGGCATGACTAGATCTCCTCGTCGAAGGACTCTTCAGCGCGAACTTCCACGATGGAGCCCTTGGGGCCCGGCACCGAGCCGGATACCAGTAGCAGGTTTCGTGCGGGGTCGACCCGCACGATGCGGAGCCCCTTGACGGTGACTTGACGGTTGCCCATCTGTCCCGGCTTCTTGACTCCCTTGAAGACCCGGGCGGCGTCGGTGCCGCCGGTGGAGGCCGGACGCCGGTGGGACTTGGAGCCGTGGGACATGGGTCCGCGGCTGAAGTTATGCCGCTTGACGGTACCGGCGAAGCCCTTGCCCTTGCTGACGCCCGCCACACTAACTCGGTCGCCCTGCTCGAAGCTCTCCACGGTCAGCTCGCTACCGACCTCGACCTCGCTGGCGCCCTCGCCGCGAAGCTCCTTGATGTGCCGGCGCGGGCCCCCGTTGACCTTCTCGAACTGGCCGCTGTGGGGCTTGGTCGGATGCTTGACGGCGCCGAACCCGACCACCACGGCCTCATATCCTTCACGATCCTGGGGCGATTTGGTCCGCACGACCACACAGGGCTCGGCTTGGATGACGGTCACCGGATGGAGCACGCCTTCCTCGTCGTAGACCTGGGTCATGCCGACTTTCTCTCCGAAGATGCCCTTGAACATGGGATGGTTCACCCTCTAAAGCGCTCTACACCGCCGCTGTCATTGCGCTGATCAGAAGAGCTTCAACTCGATCTCGACGCCACCGGGGAACTCCAGCTTGCTCAGAGCTTCCACGGTCTGCTCGCCGGGATTGACCACATCGATCAGTCGCTTGTGGGTGCGGATCTCGAAGTGCTCCATCACGCGGCTCGACCGGCCGAGGGCCGTGGGCTTCACGACGCAGTAGACGTTCTTGCGCGTCGGCAGAGGCACGGGCCCGACCAAGTCGGCTCCCGTGTCCCGGGCCGCCTTGACGATCCGCTCGCTCGACTGGTCGAGCAGCTTGTGATCGAAGCCCTTTAGCATGATGCGTATCTTGTTTTCAGCCGGCATTGATGCGCCTTTCCTGATGAGTCCGCCGCACACCGAGAGGGGGAGGCGTCCTTCGGGACGCCTCCCCCTGGCTCAGTGGCTACTCGATGATCTCGGTGACGACGCCCGCGCCGATGGTGCGGCCGCCCTCGCGGACGGCGAAGCGCAGGCCCTGCTCCATGGCGATGGTCTTCTGCAGTGCGACTTCCATCTCGACGTCATCGCCGGGCATGACCATGTGGACGCCCTCGGGTAGCGTGATGTCGCCGGTGACGTCGGTGGTCCGGAAGTAGAACTGGGGCTTGTAGCCGCTCTCGAAGTGGCGATGGCGGCCGCCCTCTTCCTTCTTCAGCACATAGACCTGGGCCTTGAACTTGGTGTGAGGCGTGATGGAGCCCGGAGCCGCGACGACTTGGCCGCGCTCCACCTGCTCGCGCTCGATGCCTCGGAGCAGCAGGCCCGCGTTGTCGCCTGCCTCGCCGCGGTCCAGAGTCTTCTTGAACATCTCCACACCGGTGCAGACCGTCTTGTGGGTGTCGCGCAGGCCGACGATCTCCACCTCGCTGCCAGTGGTGATGACGCCGCGCTCGATACGGCCGGTGACCACGGTGCCGCGACCGGTAATCGTGAAGACGTCCTCCACGGGCATGAGGAAGGGCCGGTCCACGTCGCGCTCGGGCGTGGGAATGGCCTCATCGACGGAGCTCATGAGCTCGACGATGGGCTCGCAGGCCGGGTCGTCGATGTTCCCCGCCGCGGCCGCCTCCATGGCCTTGAGGGCCGAGCCCTTGATGATCGGCAGGTTGTCCCCATCGAACTCGTAGGCGCTCAGGGTCTCCCGGAGGTCCATCTCCACGATCTCGATCAGGTCCTCCTCCTCCACCTGGTCCACCTTGTTCAGGAAGACCACGATGGCGGGAACGTTCACCTGGCGGGCGAGCAGGATGTGCTCGCGGGTCTGGGGCATAACGCCGTCATAGGCCGACACGACCAGGATCGCGCCATCCATCTGGGCCGCGCCAGTGATCATGTTCTTGATGTAGTCGGCGTGACCCGGGCAGTCCACGTGGGCGTAGTGACGCGCTTCGGTCTCGTACTCCACGTGGGCCGTGTTGATGGTAACGCCACGCTCGCGCTCCTCGGGGGCCGCGTCGATCTCGTCGAAGGTCATCACTTGGCCGCCGCCCTTGGCGGCCAGCACCATGGTGATGGCCGCGGTCAGGGTCGTCTTACCGTGGTCCACGTGACCGATGGTACCGACGTTTACGTGCGGCTTGGTACGCTCGAACTTCTGCTTGCCCATGTCCCATTGCCTCCTGCGGCTCTTGGTTGCGCTCTTTGCCTCAGCCCGGCCCGACGCCTAGGACGTCGACTGGAAAAGCCCCCGGGCCCTGCCTACAATCTCCTGCATGATCTTCTCGGGAACGGCCTGGTACGAGTGGGGCTCCATCGAGTAGGTCGCCCGACCCTGGGTCAATCCCCGGATGTCCGTCGAGTAACCGAACATCTCACGAAGGGGCACGAAGCCCCTGACGTTGCGGCTTCCGCCGGCGGTGGTGCCCAGCTCTTCGATCTGGCCACGCCGGCTCTGGATGTCGGCCATCACGTCGCCCAAGTACTCCTCGGGGGTGACGACCTCGATCTCCATGATGGGCTCCTTCAGGACGGGCTTGCCCTTCTCCATGGCGTCCTTGACCCCCATGGAGCCAGCGGCCCGGAAGGCCATGTCCGACGAGTCGACTTCGTGGGTGGAGCCGCTCAGTAGGCGGATCAGCACATCCACGACCTCAAAGCCGGCGAGGATGCCCGACTCCAGCGCCTCGCGGCAGCCTTTCTCGGTGGCCCGCACGAACTCGGCGGGGATTACGCCGCCCACGGTGGCGTCCTCGAACTCGATGCCCGAGCCGGGCTCCAAGGGCTCCAGCTCCAGCACCACATGTCCGTACGCCCCGCGCCCTCCGGTCTGGCGGATGAACTTGCCCTCGCCGCGGGCCTGGCGGGTGATGGTCTCGCGATAGGTGACCTGGGGGTTGCCCTTGGTGACCTCGAGCCCGAACTCCCGCAGGAGCCGGTCCACGATGATCTCTAGGTGCAGCTCGCCCATGCCCGATACGATGGTCTGCCCCGTCTCGTGGTCCACCCGCACATGGAAGGTGGGGTCCTCGGTGGTCAGCCGCCCCAGGGCCTGAGACAGCTTGTCCTCATCGACCTTGGTCTTGGCCTCGATGGCCGACGAGATGACCGGCTCGGGGAACTCGATGGACTCGAAGCTAATCGGGTCCTTGCTGTCACAGATGGTGTCTCCGGTGCCGATCCCCTTCAGGCCGCCGACGGCAACGATGTCGCCGGCAAAGGCCGCGGGTACCTTATCCCTGGAGTTGGCGTGCATCCTGATGATCTGCTGGACCCGGAGCTTCTTATCGAGACGCGGTACGTAGACCTGGGTGCCCGCCTCGAGGGTCCCCGAGTAGATCCGCACATAGGCGATCTGGCCCATATAGTCGTCGGACTGGATCTTGAAGGCCAGCCCGGCGAAGGGGGCGTCGTCCTCCGGCACCCGGCTGATGACCTTGCCGGGCCTCTCCTCGCCCTCGACGGGGGGGCGATCGATCGGTGACGGCAGGTAACGCACGATCGCGTCCAACAGCGGCTGCACGCCCTTGTTCCGCAGGGCCGTGCCACACAGAACAGGCACGATCTCGCCCGAGCAGCAGCCCTCGCGGATGGCTTTGTGAAGCAGCTCGACGGGGATGTCGGCGCCCTCCAGGTACAGCTCGGCGACCTCGTCGCTGAGCTCCGAGAGGGTCTCGAGGAGCTGCTCACGGAACATCTCGGCGGTGACCCGAAGGTCCTCGCTCATCTCGCCCTCGATGACCTCGGCGCCCATCTCATCGGTATGGACCAGGGCTTTCATCTCGATCAGGTCCACGGCGCCCTGGAAGTCGGCCTCGGAGCCGATGGGGACCTGGATGGCCACGCCGCGCGCCCCGAGCTTCTCGCGTACCTGATGCAATACGTTGTGAAAGTCGGCGCCCGTACGGTCCATCTTGTTGATGAAGGCCATGCGGGGCACATTGTACCGGTCGGCCTGACGCCATACGGTCTCGGACTGGGGCTGCACGCCGCCGACGGCGCAGAATACCACCACGGCGCCGTCGAGGACCCTCAGGGAGCGCTCCACCTCGACGGTGAAATCCACGTGGCCGGGGGTGTCGATGATGTTGA
>WJIW01000285.1 GCA_014730065.1 Armatimonadia bacterium
GGCACGTACAACAGCGGAGATGGGTTCCGCGAGCTTCTCGGCACTGACGTCGACCAAAGCACCACATCACCCGCTGCGGCGGGAGCGTATGTCGCGGCGGCCTCGACCGACGATTTCACCGCCACCGACCTGGTTCTGCCCCTCTCCGGAGGTAACCCCCGCTTCCATACCGAGATCGGCTCCGGGGGGCACGTCCTCAGCTCCCTCTACGAGGGCGGGCTGCTTCAGGGCACGGGAGTCAACCAGTCCTTCACGACGGGGACGGCTTACCTCTTCACCTCGGCCGAGCTGGCCTCCGGTGTGGATACCTCGTCCCGTGTGGACGGGGGTGCCCTGGTCGGTCAGCGCGAGAGCTTCAGCACCACGAAGGTCGCAGGCACCGGCACCGCCCAGAGCCTCGTCGGCGATGCCGTGTTCGACGGAGCCTATGCGAGCACTTACCAAGTGAGGTTCGTAAACGCCACCGACTACGTCATCCAGACCACCGGCGGCGTGGCATTGGGAGAAGCCGTCGCCGATGGCACCCAGTTCGTAGCCTACGAGAACTCGATGCTCGCGGGAAGTGCATTCACCTTTACGTCGGATGCCGCGCCCGCCTCCGGCGCCACCTGGGAGTTCACCCTCGGTCTCGATGCAACGAGGAGCCTCGCCGATGCTGGCTTCGCCACACCGGCGACCGAGGCGACCAACGGCACCTTCACCATCAACGGAACCCGTATCACCATCACCGACTACACCACGGAGACGGTGGAGAATGTGTTGGCCAAGATCAACTCCTCGGGGGCGGGCGTGGTGGCCAACTACGACAGGATCGAGGACCGGTTCATCATCAGCGCCACCGAGCTAGGGCCCGACGGCGAGATCGACATGGGCAGCGTGGACGACTCGAGCAACTTCCTGGCGATCGCCAAGCTGGACCTGGGTGCCCTGGGCAGTGAGGCCACCCAGACGGTGGGCGTGGAGAACCAGGAGATCGACACCTCGGCCACCCTCTCGGACGCCGGCTTCAGCACCGCCATCTCGGGCGGCACCTTCACCATCAATGGGGTCAAGCTGTACGTGGACCCGAGCCAGGACTCCATGGACGACTTGATCGAGCGCATCAACGAGTCCGCCGCTCATGTGATTGCCAAGTACGACGCTACCGGCGACCGGCTCATCCTGGAGAACGACATGGAGGACCCGGCTACATCCTCCAACACGATCAAGGTGCGGGTAGGCAGCCCCACGGACACCTCCAACTTCCTAGGGGCCGTTCGCCTCGTGACACCCGGCGAGATGGGTTTTCAGCGTCAGGTGGGTGAGGCCGGCGAGGATGCGAGCTTCACCGTCGACGGCATCACCTACAGCCGAACCACCAACTCCGTGGACGACGTCATCACCGGCGTCACCTTGGACCTCCGCGGCACCAGCGACGGCATCGTCACCCTCGACGTGGAGGTCGATACCGACCGCGGCAAGGAAGCCATCGCCGAGTGGATCGCCGAGTGGAACGACATCGTGCTCACCATGAACCCCGAGCCACTGACCGACGAGGAAGAGCGGTACCTCGAGCCGCTGAGTGACTCCGATCGCGCCAACATGACCTTCGCCGAGATTGAGGAATACGAAGCCCTGAACCGCCAGTACCGGATCCAGGAGCTCATCCGTACCGACTCCTCCATGCGGCGGATCTTCTATCAGATGCGCAACATCATCACCGAGCCCGTCGATGGCCTGCCCAACCCGCTGGATGCCCTGGTCGATCTGGGTATCGATGTCTATACCCCCCTCAACACCATCGTGCCCACGGGCCAGCTCGTACTGGACTCCACCGACGAGGAAGAGATCCTCGAGAAGCTCAACGACAACTTCGAGCTCACCAAGGCCCTTCGGGAGGACGAGGAGGGCATCACCAAGCTCTTCGGCAACGAGCAGTACGAAGGCTCGGGCTCCTTCGTGAACACCCAGCTCGAGTTCAGCGGCGATACCTTCACCATGCCCTCCGCCGGCGGCGACCTGAAGTTCCAGGTGGGCGACGGCACGAGCTGGTCGGGCACCATCACCCTCGAAGAGGGTCGAACCTACACCCGCGAGGAGCTTCTGGACATCCTCGATCAGGCTGGCCTGAGGGTACCGACGGACGACGACTATCCCCAGGACCGAGCCAACGTGCGGGTGTCCTACTCGGGGCCGAACACCCTCGCCTTCTCGATACTCAACTTCTCCACCGGCGCCAGCGTGTGGTTCCGCGACCTGTCCGAAGGCACCAACGACGTAAGCACGATTCTCGGGGTGGACCTCAACGAAGCCGACCCCGGCATCGCCGAGGCGCTCCACGCACTGGTCGGCGATGCCATCAGTAGCACCGGCGTCCTGGGAGCCCGTACCCGGGTCGGGGGCTCTCTGGACCGACAGATCCAGTCGCTGCAGAGCCAGATCACCGACTGGCAGCGTCGGGTCGCTCTGAAGGAGTACTACCTGAACCAGCAATTCAGCCGTTTCGAGGCCCAGCTCGCCGAGATTCAGCAGATGGGTCAAGCGGTGACGAATCTCTCGAACATGCTCGCGGGCTCCGGCGCCGCCCAGGGCCAGGGTCAGCAGTAGCGCGGCCCGGGGCGGCACGCGGACGAATCAGCGCGAAAAATAGGGCTAAAGTCCGAGTCGTCACCGGCCGAAGGAGTACATCGAAGGCTCCCTTGGCTCGTGCAACGGGCCGGGGACAAGCAGGAGGCTGCCTTAGATGAGCGCCAAGAGGGCGTACTCGAAGTACAGAAACGCAACCGTTGAGACCGCCTCGCCGGGCAAGCTCGTACTTATGCTTTACGATGGGGCTCTCCGGTTCCTGAATCAGGCTGTCAAGCACCTGGAGGAGGAGTCGCCCAAGGAGGCGCACTTCGCCATCGTCCGGGCCGAGGACATCGTGTGCGAGCTCATGTCCTCGCTCGACATGGACCAGGGCGGGCAGATCTCCAAGAACCTGCTGGCCCTCTACGAGTTCATGTACGTCCACCTGGTGGAAGCGAATCTCCACAAAGATGTGGGCAAGGTCCAGGAAGTCATGAGCCTGATCACCGACCTGCGCGATGCCTGGGCCCAGGCCATCGAGATCCACGCCCAGGAGGAGTTCCGGGCCAAGCAGTCCACGCTGCCCCAGGCCCAGCGAACGCCCGACCTATCCGAGGTCGCTCCGTCCAAGAAGGCCGTCGACGCCAAGGCCAAGCAGCAGCCCAAGCCCCGGGACGACGAGGACGCGCCCGAGCCCGGCGGCTTCTCCATCGTGAGCTAGAGCAGAGCCGGTGCGGCAGGTGGGTAGGGCGGCGATCGGGCCGCACTCGGAGCTATCCGTGCATCAGCCTTAGGTGCAGCCCGCAGATGGGTCGCGGCACCTCGCATTGCTGCGGGCCCGCCCACTCCTGCATCCCACCCAGGAGGTTGTACACACGCCCGAGCCCCTTAGCCGCAAGGGCGTCGGCGGCGTACCGGCTGCGCCGGCCGCTGCGGCAGACCAGCACCACCGTCTCCGCTGGATCCAAGGAGTGGGACCATAGGGAGAACCAGCCGAGGGGGTAGCTGAGGCTCCCGGGGATGGAGCCCTCGGCACGCTCGACAGGCTCCCGTACATCCACGATCAGTAGCGACGGATCCCCGGCCAGCATCCGCATGAGCTGATCTCCCGTGATATCAGTTCGTGGCACGAGTGGATATGGTTGTGACATCATAGCGCGTTGGTTCCCTCCCCGACCCGACGATCCCTACCCGCGCGTCTCGATGGCCTCGTTGGGGCAGACGGTCGGGCATCGCCCGCAACGCACGCAGACCTCGCTCGAGACGAAGCACCTCATCCCTCGCCGCTCGATCGCGCCAACGGGACAGATCAGCAGGCACTGAGTGCAGCCGGTGCAGCGCTCACGATCGATCTCCGGCGCCACCTCCAGGGCGTCCGGCCGAGGTGCATTGGTGTTGGCCATGCGGTTTCCTCCAGGCTTCAGGCCTTCGCGAGCGTCCGCCAGAGCCGCAGGCAGGACTCGCCGACCAGCTCCGCCGCCGTGCCGTAGCCGCGTACGTCGTGACCAACCAAGTACAGGCCGTCGATCCCCGGTAGCTGGGCCGGCGGCCGGTCCTTTCCATGCTGTCCGATCATCTGGGCGATGTTCGCCGTCGGGTTTCGGCCGTAGTAGCAGGCCGTGTTCATCAGGTCCACATCGTCGCCCAGGTGGCTCCTCAGCTCGCCTCGACCCGCCTCGAGCTGCGCCTGGGCATCGCGCTCCGGATCCAGCCACTGGTAGGCCAGGGAGAAGTGCCAGCCCTCGGGGCACAGGAAGGGCGATAGATTGGACACGGGCATGATCCCCGCGATGTGTTCCAGGTCCAGGGTGATCTCGATGCTGGAGTGCTCGTGCATCCTTCGCCGGCTTCGAACCGCGTGGGTGAAGCCGCATGCGGACCTGAGCCGGCCCACTCGGTCGATCATGTCCTGGGGTGCCGCATCGCCCAGCATCTCCAGGGTCCGGCGGGCGCCCGCATTGGCGATGACCAGGTCCGCCTCCAGGAGCTCGCCGCCCTCGATCTCCACGCCCCGGGCCCTGCCCCCATCGACAACGATTCGGCGCACGGGCGTGGCGGTGCGGAAGGTAGCCCCGCGCGACTCGCTGGCGGTGCGCAGCTTGGTGACCATGTCGCCGCTGCCGTGGACCAGGAACCCATCCCGACCGAAGCGCTGGGAGCGGATGGAGCGAAGCAGCTCCACGGCCGAAGCCTCCTCGGCGGGCACGCTCAGGGAGAACTTAGTGAGGTGATCCAGCAGCCGCACGCCCGCTTCCGTGCCCCCGATCCGCCGCATTCCCTCGGCGGCAGGTATGTCCCGGCCCATCATGCCACCTACGAGCATCGAGAGCGAGCTGCGGATCACCCGCCCGCGGCGGTACACTCCCATCCGCTTGCGCAGCTCCGAGCTCTGGCTGCGGGTCATGTCCAGATGCAGAGGCAGGAGCTGTCCCTCGGTCGCTACGTGCACCGAGGGGGCCGGCTCGACTAGGGGCACATGGACCCCGACCTTGCACAGGCAGTGGAAGAGGTGGCCGCGCACGCCCCCCGGGAAGGCGTGGAAGGCGCCCGTGGGCACGGCGAAGCCCTGGTAGTCGATGTGGGTGAAGCGGCCGCCGATCAGGCTCTGGGCCTCGACGAAACTCACGGAGTGCCGGCGACGCGCCAGGAACGCACCGGTGAGTAATCCGCCCAGCCCGGTGCCGACGACGATGACACGTCTCCTGTGATGGGCCATCCTGGTCCCCTGTCGGGAGCCGGCCGCGGCCGCGGAGCGCGGCGCGGGTGAAGCGCCCCATGGATTCGACTCCGGGCGGCATCCCCCTCCTGGCTCGAAAAATCTTGCCAAATCCCACGAAGAAACCTTGACAGCATTACGCTCACATACTATTATGCGGACAGTGAAGTCCCGAGAGGGACGCACCCAATTCCCGACTGAGGAGGTTCGGTCAGCATGACTAGCTTGATGACGAGATCGCGCAATCCCCAAGCCCATCTATCGAACGACATGGAGCGGCTGCTTGATGCCTGGCCGCATTGGTTGGGTCAGGGCCGTCTCTCCACGGGCGCCTGGTTCCCGATGGATCTCATGGAGACCGAGAACGACTACATGATCGTCGCGGAAGTCCCCGGCGTTCCCAAGGAGAATGTGGATGTCTCCCTCGAGGAGAACGTCCTTACCATACATGTGAACAAGCCCGCCCCGGAGATCGGCGAGGACGACTCGGTTCATAGCCGCGAGCGCGTCTTCGGCGAGTTCCGCCGCAGCCTGCGGCTCCCCCGGGACGTGGATGTGGAGCATGTGGATGCCCACCACAAGGACGGCATCCTGGAGATTCGGCTCCCCAAGCGTGAAGAGAGCAAGCCGCGCCAGATCTCGGTGAACTAGAGATCGGCTAGGGGTAAGCTAGCACACTAGCGAGTCGAGCGGCCGGGCCATTGGCCTGGCCGTTTGGCGTGTACGGGTTGGGGCTGTACGTGGAACGGGGCGGGTCCGGTGAAGACCCGCCCCGGCGGTGACTGCTTTGGTTTGGAGCCACCGCTCCGAATACTCGTGACTTCGGAGGTTCGTGCGAGGCTAACTCCTACAGTCACCTCGACTGGTCTCTAATGTACTAATCTGGACCACCTCCAATCTCAGTCTGTAATCCAGGATACGCCTCGCGGTCTGCGGTCGTCAATAGGCCGGCAGTGTGTTTCCGGTCAGTAGTCGTCATTATCCTCGGGTGGCTCCTCGCTGACCACATGAGGCCGGGCTCTGTCGCAGACCAAGGTGCGGTGGGTGCCGTCCTCTAGCAGCTCGCTGAGGAAGCCGGATATTTCGGCTTGAAGGTCGATGCGGAACATATGGGGGTCGTCGGTCCCGATCACCAGATGGGAGCCTAGCGGTCCATCGATGAGGTCGATGGCGGGGGCCCGCTCACGCAGCGCGCTACCGATGAGCCGGTTGGAGGTCGGGCATGTCTCGATGCGGACCCCGCGAGCGCGAACGATGTCCACGGCTGCCTGGCGGGCGGCCTGGAGCAGTGCGAGGGGGTAATCGCCTTCGATGTAGGCGGCCCGGGCCTGTTGCAGGCCGCTGATCTTGGCGCGGTGGGCGGTCTTGCCGGACTCCGGCAGATCGGGCAGCACCCCCGCGAAGGCCTCGAAGGCGAGGCGCACC
>WJIW01000286.1 GCA_014730065.1 Armatimonadia bacterium
ATGATGACCTCGTATCCCGCCCAGCCCGTATTGGGGTTGCGGTCACTGTTCAGGAAGAGCCACATCCAGCTCGCGCCCGAGGGGTCGCTCAGATCCTCCGCCGTCTCCACCTGAAAGTAGACGTACTCCTCGTCCCGGCAGACCTTGCTCGCGATGATGTCGTTCCGTGCCGTGTCGTTGGTGTAGTGCAGGTCGCCGGCGCCGGGGTGGTTGCGATCCATGAGGCCGCGGTGGGCGCGGAACTCGGGTCCCACATCGCGCCACTGGTCGGGCCCGCCGCCGATCTGGATGGTCCTGGGCTCCGAGGGACCGCAAGCCGTGCGGGCGCCCTTGTAGCGCCGGATGCCATGGGCCGTCTGGTATAGGAAGTGATCCATCAGGCGGCCCTTGGTCGGCTCCACGTCTCGGCTCTTGTCGTTGTTGAACTGGTCCACGAAGCCCACGGGCTGGCCCCCCCAATGGCGGTCGTTGTAGGGGAACCGCATGGCCGTCCACTCGTTGAAGCCGGTGATGAACAGGAACTCAGGGTCGATCTCCAGTCCCCGCTCCCACTGCTCCTGAAAGTTCATGCCATAGTACATGGCGGCGGCGTCCGGGTCCTGGTGTCCGCCGTGGTAACTCCGGCCGAAGCTGCCGGGCCACGTGAACTGGGCCGTGTTCCCTCCGTTCTTCATCTCCGAGTAGTTCTGAGCGACACCCACGGTAGCTTGCTCGAAGCCGCCGTCCTCTGTGGGCGCGAACCCGTGCTGCGGGTAGATCTCGAGCCAGCCCCACTGGTCGTCCCGCACCGGGCCCGTGTGGTACAGCGGCTGGCCGGGACGGAAAGTGAAGAAGGACCGGGCGGGCTCGGGCACATTGTCGGGGTAGGCCATGATCAGTGGCTTGCCCTTCCAGTAGAACCAATGCTCCTCGCCGATCCCCTTGGAGTACAGGTTCTCGTAGAGCTTCATGACGATGTTGTTGATGGGGGCGAAGGCACACATGAAGGCGAGCTTCGGCGTGTCGACTCCATCGCGCTTGGCTTCGCTCCAGACCCGGAAGATCGTCTCATAGCCCTCCTCCCAAGTCAGCTCGCCATTGGTGGCATCGATGATGATCACGTCCACGCCCATGTCCGCCAGCATCTCCCCATGTTTGCGGGCCACCCACTCGTCCGTGTTCCGGTAGAAGCCGAAGACCGGCTCGTTCCACCAGTGGTGGGCATAGAGGGGGCCCCATGCCGGATGGTCGGGATCCTCCATCGCCTCCGGATGCTCGTCGAGGACGGCCTGGATGTTGACCGCTCGGTTGCCCGCCGAGTGGGTATGCCAGAGCCAGTAGAACATGCCCACGGCCTTGCCCTCTCGGGGCCCGCCCACGGTGTCCCCCGTCGCCAGGGTTCGGTGGAGACCGTCGTGGGCGACCCAGGTATCGCTGAAGACGTCCCGGGCCGAAGCGCAGGCGGCAAGAGCCAGAACCAGCAGCAGAACGAGGGAGAGCTGAGGGTGCATGAAACACCTCCGGGGGAATGGCGCACGGGGAGGTTCGCGGCGCCAGGCTCCCTCCCCTCGCTGCCCCGAGCGTGCGTTCGGAGGGCGAGCCGATCCGCCATCGCCACCGGTATGTAGTACACTGCCTGTGAGGAGACCTTTTGGGTGAGGATGCGGAGGAGCTAGATGACGGAGGACACGCTGCGACGCAAGCACGCCGCCCTCCTGGAGGCCCTGGCCGAGCCCGGCTCGGTGCTGGTGGCCTTCTCGGGGGGAGTCGACTCGACCCTGGTCCTGCACGCCGCCCTGGAGGCCCTGCCACGGGAGAAGGTGCTGGCCGTCACGGCGACCTCGGTGATGCACCCCGCCGCCGAGGCTACGGAGGCCGTGGAGCTGGCCGAGTCCATGGAGGCCCCCCACAAGGTCATCGAGACCCAGCCCTTGGCCGCGCCCGACGTGGCCGCCAACCCGCCGACCCGATGCTACCACTGCAAGCGACTGTTCTTCTCCGACCTCCAGGAGATGGCTGCCGATCGGGGCCTGGCTGTCGTAGCCGACGGCACCACCGCCGACGACTCCAACGCGTACCGCCCGGGCATGAGGGCCTGTGCCGAGCTGGGGGTCCTTCAGCCCCTCAACGAGGCTGGCCTGGTGAAGGCCGAGGTGCGGGAGCTGTCGGCTCGCCTGGGCTTGCCCACCTCCCAGAAGCCCTCGGCCCCCTGCCTAGCCACGCGCCTGCCATACGGCCTCGACCTGACCGAGGAGCGCCTCCGCAAGGTGGGCGCCGCCGAGGACCTCATGCGCGACCTGGGCTTCGACCGCTTTCGCGTCCGCTTGGTCGACGACCATACGGCGAGAATCGAGGTACCACTGGACCGGCTCGCCCTCTTGTGCCAAAGTAGTCTGCGCTCAAGGATCGTCGATGGGTTCCGCGCGGTCGGCATCAACTACGTGACCGTCGACCTGGCGGGCCTCCGATCGGGCAGCATGGACGAGATTCTACCGCCCGAGGTCCTGGCTGAGGAGGAAGGTCAGGGTTGATCCCCACTCACCTATTCGATGTGGACCTAACCAGTCTGCCCCGAGCCCAGTGCGATGTGCTGATCATCGGGACGGGCATCGCCGGGCTGTCTTGTGCCTTGGCGGCGGCACCCACCAGCCATGTGGTGCTCATCACCAAGGACACCTTGGCTGAGAACAACACAGCCTATGCCCAGGGCGGCGTGGCGGCGGCGCTGGGCCCCAAGGATTCCCCCGAGCTGCACGCCAGCGACACGGTCGCCGCCGGCGCCGGACTCTCCGACAGCCTGACCGTCTCCAGGTTGGTCAACGACGGCCCCGAGCGGATCCGGGAGCTGCTGTCCCTGGGCGTGCGGTTCGATGAGACCAATGGCTCCATCTCCCTGGGCCGGGAGGCGGCCCACTCCAGCCGGCGCATCGCCCATGCCGGCGGCGACGCCACGGGGCGGGAGATCCACCGGACCCTGGCCCAAGCGGCCCAAATCCAGGTGGGCATCGCTCTCCGGGAGCGGACCCTCCTGGTCGACCTCCTGGTGGCCGGCGGCCATGCCATCGGCGCCCTCCTGATGCACCTGGACACGGAGCAGTTCTCGGTGGTGCTGGCGCGGCAGACAGTGCTGGCCAGCGGCGGGATCGGCGCCGTGTTCGGCCGCACGACCAACCCCTTGGTCGCCACCGGCGACGGCGTCGCCGCGGCCTATCGCGCGGGCGCCCTAGTGGCGGACATGGAGTTCGTCCAGTTCCATCCCACGGCCCTGGCCACCGCCGACAACCCCCTCTTCCTGATCAGCGAAGCGGTGCGCGGCGAGGGCGCGATCCTCCGGGATGACGAGGGCGTGGCCTTCATGGAGTCCTACCATCCCAGCGCCGAGCTGGCCCCCCGGGACGTGGTGGCTCGGGCCATCTACGACCGGTGCCAACGCACCCCCGAAGGCCGAGTGTTCCTGGATTGCTCGCCTATCGAACCCGAGACCTTCGCCCGGCGGTTCCCGACGATACTGCGGACATGCGTCAGCCAGGGGGTGGACCCGAGGAAGGAGCCCATCCCCGTCACCCCCGCCGCCCACTACCACATGGGCGGCGTGCGGGTGGATCCCGACTCGGCCACGGCGCTGCCGGGGCTCTGGGCCGCCGGCGAGTGCTCGTGTACTGGGGTCCACGGCGCTAACCGGCTGGCCTCCAATAGTCTCCTGGAGGGGCTCGTCTTCGGCTCCCAGACGGGACTATCCGCCGCCAAGCGCTCCCGCAACGAGGCCCGGGAGCAGCTTCGGGCCGCCCACCCACCTCATGCCGAGCCCACCGGGCCCGATCCCTCGGACGAGGAGATCGACCAGGCCATCGCGGAGCTGCGCCAGTTGATGTGGGACAAGGTGGGCATCGTCCGGACCCGGCAGGGACTGGAGGAGGCCCTGTCGAAAATCGAGCACCGACTCACCCGGTACGGCAAGCCCGTGGCCACCCGGCGAGCCATCGAGCTGGCGAACATGCTCGCCCTGGGCTGGCTGGTCGCTCGGGGAGCGCTACGGCGCGAGGAATCGCGGGGGGCCCACTACCGGGCCGACCACCCCGAGCGCGACGACGACCGGTGGCAGTGCCATATCGCCAGCCGTCTGGAGCCCATCAATGGCGGCGAGGCCACCCGGCGTATCGAGGAGATCCAGGAGGTGCAGGCGTGATACCCGAGACCTTCCCCCTATCCCAGGCGGCCCCGCCCGAGCACGGCGTGGACTTCGAGAGGGAGCGGGGCGTCACCCATGTGAGCGTCAGGCCCGGCGTCGCGCGCTTCTCCGTCTACTGCGACTCACCCCGGGGCTCCATGGCCGACATTTTCGAGCTCCTGGCCGGCGAGAAGGTCAACCTATTCCTGATCAAGATCCACAGCCACTGCCTCGGCTTCACAGTCGATACCGACGATGTGGCAACGGTCCAGGCACTCTGCGAGCGCGAGGGCATGCGCTACGCCCTGGCGCGGCACTGTGCCCTGATCTCGGTGGTCGCCCCGGCCATGCGGGACCTGTCGGGCGTGCTCTGGCGTATCATCGGCTCCCTGCGCGACCTGGAAGTGGAGATTCTGGAGCTGGCCGACGCGTACAACTCCGTCTCATGCCTGGTCGAGGAGCACCAGCGAGACCGGGCCGCCCAGGGGCTGGCCGACAGCTTCGGGGTTGAGGTGGCCAGCGAGCCGGCCCCCATGGATCCCTGGTAGCGGAGGGAAGCGCGAGCGGGTGGAGAAACTCCCTCGGTGCGATCATCGAGTCCAAAGAGGGGGAGCTGCCGTGCCCGTCCATACTATCGAGATCAGGCCGCTGTTCGCCGACACCGACACCGCCGGCGTTGTCTACTACGGCACCTTCATGAGATACCTGGAAGAGGCTCGGACCCAGGCCGTGGAGACCATGGGCCTCTCCATCGGCGACGAGTACGAGCAGGGCTACCTCTATCCCGTTACCCATATCGACATCAACTACCAGGGCCCCGCCCACTATGGCCGGGTCCTCTGTATCACCACCGAGGTGACGGAGATCCGGCGCGTGCGCTTTCGGCTGGATCACCGGATGTACGAGAAGGAGACCGAGACGGCCGTCGGCCGGGCCATGGTCTGGATGGCCTGCGTGGATCGCGATACCCGCCGACCAAAACGGCTGAGTCAGACCATGGCCGACTGTCTGACCGCTCTGGCGGCCAAGAGAGACGAGTAGAGGACGGAAGGCGGGTTCGACGGTGAGTTACGAGCGCGGCTGGGAAGCAATCAACCTGCGCATGCCCGACACCATCCCCCATACGGAGTACTGCTCCCATCCCCGGCTGGTGAAAGCGGTGGTCGGGACCGATCCGCGGGAGGACCCCGGCGCATGGCGCCAGTTCTTCGATGCCACCAACTATGACCTCCTCTGGAGCACCAACGACGGCCCGGGGTGGGCGGGGCCTACGACCAACATGGGTCACGCCGAGTTTCAGGAGGGCGGCACCGACTACGACGCCGATGTACAGTGCCCCTTCGCCAGCCCCGACGAGGTCCTGGATTTCCGGCCCGACGAGGCATACGGAATCCCCGATGTGGACGAGCGGGCTGCCTTCTTCGAGCACCACTGGAGGGCCGCCCAGGATGCCCACCCGAACCAGATCTTCACGGGCGGGTACTACAAGACCATGTTCTCGGCATGTATCGCCGCCTTCGGCTGGGACATGTTCCTGACCGCCGGGGGGATAGACCCCAAGGGCTTCAACCGCGTCCTGGAGGGCTTCTTCCGTATCTCCGAGGCCAACTTCCGGGCCTGGGCCAAGACCACCGCGCCCGTGTTCATCTGCCACGACGACATCGTCTGGACAAGTGGACCTGTATTCCGGCCCGAATGGTACCGGGAGTTCATCTTCCCGAGGTACGAGCAGCTCTGGGACATCCTGAAGTCGGCCGGGAAGAAGATCCTCTTCTGCTCCGACGGTGACTTCACGCCCTTCGTGCACGACATCGCGGCCGCGGGGGCCGATGGCTTCATCTTCGAGCCACTCACGGATCTGGAGCTGATCGTGCGTGAATTCGGCGACTCGAAGGTGATCATCGGGAACGTCGACACCCGTGCCCTCACCTTCGGCGATGAAGCCGATGTCCGCGCCGAGGTCGAGCGATGTTGGGAGCTGGGTCGTCGCTGCCCCGGTTACTTCTTTGCCGTGGGTAACCACATCCCGCATAACGTCCCCGTTGACAACGCCCTTCTGTATCTGAAGTTGATCGAAGATTATGGCTCCCGGCGCTCATAGGTGCTCGATTCATGGCTGCATCACTCATGAGGGTCGGACCCGAGCCCGCTTCCGCGTGTAGGTCTACCCAGACAGGTATAACCGCCCCGCCATGCGAATAGAGAGTATCAGCGTTACGACGCTCTCCGGAGGGATGGGGCAGTGAGTACCGACGAAATGGAGCTTGAGCTAGCCGAGACGCTGCTGAATTGGGACACCATGTCCCACAGCCACGGCGGCAGTGCACCGGTGCCGCTGCGCAAGATGACCGTCTCCCGTCGCGAGGCCCTCATCGGCCGGGTTCGGGCGGTCCAGGCCGTGGCCCACGCCTATGTGGAGGCTCGGAACCAGCCCGGCCAGGAAGAGGGCCGGCCTCTCACCCTGCGGATTACCGAGACGGATCGCCAGGTTTTCAACCGACTGGTGCGGCCACCCCGGCCGGCCCACTTCCAGCTAGGTAACCAGGGGGGCCGAGCCTTCGTGCAGCGCGTCGAGCAGGAGGGGCTGAACCCGCCCGCGTACCTGCAGATCGTGGAGTTCGCCAACCTGATTCTCTCCGCCATCAGGGGTAAGAGCTGCGACATCCTCCGCTGTGCCAATCCCAAGTGCGATCAGGGAGCCCACAAGCGAGCCAAGCTGTTCCTCCGCTCCCTCTCCCAGCGCGCCACCACCCGGTACTGCTCCGCCGACTGCCGGAAACAGGCCAAAGAGCTGGAAGAGAAGGTCAACGAGCGCGAGAAGCGCAAGCGCGGCCGGAAGGGGCGCCGCGCGGCCGCCACCTCCTCCGGCGCCGACGAGTCGGGTGGCCAGAAGAAGAAGTCGGCCCCCAAGAAGAAGTCAGCCAAGAAGCAGTCGGCCAGCAAGAAGAAGAGCACCAAGAAGAAGTCCGCTGAGAAGAAGACGGCCAAGAAGAAGACCACTAAGAAGAAGAGCGGCAAGAAGAAGTCGGCCAAGAAGAAATCGAAGAAGAAGTAGACCCACACACCCTCGTCAGCCGAGGGTGCAAAACACGCGCTCGGCCTCGCCGGGTGAGTAAATGCGGATCTCGCCAGTTCCCGCGGTGATCGACGCCGTCCGCGGCTTCTTGCCACCCAGGTCCTCGCCCCGTATTGCGATGCCCCTCTGCCGAACGGCCCGCTTCACGGCCTGGGCGTTCCGGCCCCCTATGTTCGCGAATTCGCCGTTGGCGAAGGCGAAGACATTGGCCCCGCCGCATAGGGCGCAGACGAGGCGCTCGCGCCGCGCGCCACGGCGAGCCATGCGGTCGATGAGACCCGGGATGGCGGTGTCGGCGTACCGCAGAGGATCCGAGCCATCTGACAGCTCACTCGAAGGCAGCACCACATGAGCCAGCCCCGTGCAGCCAGATATGGGGTCGCGCAGGAAGACCCCGACACAGGAGCCGAGGGCCATGGCCGTGAGCACCTCCTCGGGGGCGGTGGTCACGGCCGCTTGAGCGAGGCCTACGAGGGTGGATTCGGGCACCGTTGGAGGGCCTTTCGGGCGGTGTGCCAATCCCAATCAGTCTACCACGTCCAGGCCCGCCTCGCCGAGCCATGGCCGGAAGATCGCCGTCTGTCCGGGCTCGTACGCGGCGGCCAGGCTCAGCGCGTCGCCCTCCTCGGGCGTCCATTCCAGGCGCAGCTCGCCATGGTCGGCAGTGAGGTCCAGCTGGCCGCCGGCGTACCAGGCCCCCTCGACTCCCGCCCACTCCAGATCCGCGGGGAGGGCCGGCCGAATGTGCAGGCCACCGGAGCGCGCCTCCATGCCCAGGAACCCGGTGACGAAGGAGGACGGCACCATGCCGCCCTCGGGGAACTCGCCCTCCACGCCCACCTGGCCAGCCACTCCGCCCGGGCCGCCCTGGGGCCGCTCGCCCAAGAACAAGGGATCACCGCCGCTGAGGTGATCGGGCATGGCGTACCGCTCGAGGATCTCCATCAGCCGCTGCCACGCGTCATCGGGGCCGCGCAGCCACAGCCGGGCCTGGAGGTCCGCCCAGCTCGTGTAGAGG
>WJIW01000287.1 GCA_014730065.1 Armatimonadia bacterium
GCCTTCACCGTACTGCTGCCGCCGGCCGATGGCGAAGGCGATGCGCCGGAGGAGACATCGGACGAGTCAGCGGAGCCCCACGACCGTCCTCTGATACTCGTGGTGGACGACGAGTACGCCGCCCATTCGGTGGCGTCCCGAGCCCTGGAGCGGGCTGGCTACCGGACCCTCGTTACCGAGAACGCTGACCAAGCTCGGGAGGCCCTCGAGGAGCATGGCAACGAGATCGCCCTGATCCTCCTCGACCTGACCATGCCCGGGCTGGATGGCGACGAGTTCCTTCGGGCTGCCCGTCCGTCGGCTCCGGTCATCCTGTCCAGCGGGTACAGCGAGGCCCAGGCCGTGGGTCGGTGCTCCGATGTCCCCCTGGCTGGCTTCCTCCACAAGCCCTACCGGCCCAGCCAACTAGTGGAGATGGTAAGGGGAACGCTCGGCCAGGGAGCGTAGGGGATCGCCGTCACGGGTGGTGGATCCGGAAGCGCAAACTCCGTGGATTTCCCCATGGGGTTTGTGGGCCCTGTCCCCTACTATGATGGTAGAGCCTTGGGATGACACTTCGCGTACCCAAGGCAGGAAAGGGACGAGACAACCACTATGAAGAAGCTACTGATCGCGTCGGGAGCCCTGGGGCTACTGACCATCGCCCTAGTCGTGGCGACGAGTTGCAGCCCCACACTCACGGGCGTGACTGTCAACGTGGACGCCAACGACTCCAACCTCGCCGTCGGCGAGAGTACCGTTGTGACGGCGACGGTCCGCACCACCGGTACCGGCGTAGTCGTCACGGATCGCACTGTCGCGTGGACGTCCCAACCCGCCGGTGCTGTGAGCTTCTCCAGCGCGACGAGCAATACCGGTAATGACGGCCAGGCGGCCGTTTCCGTAACCGGCCAGTTGCCTGGCACGGTGACCATCGATGCCGACGCCGGCGCCGGCTCCGGCTCGACGACCGTCACGGTGACGGCGCTCTAGCGCCCAGAGCTAACTAGCCCGATCACACCTACGGGCCCGGTCCCCGAGTACCCTTGGGGCGCCGGGCCCGTCCATGCATGATAGGCGTGTCACGCCCACTTGCCCTCCCGGCGCTTCTCCTTGGGTTCGGCGTCGCCCTCGATCTTGGGCTTCTTCGGGGTCACGTCATAGGCGGCGAAGGCAGCCAGCCCGAGGATGATCGCCGCTCCGATCCCTGTGATAATCCAGCGCATCTCCATCACCTCCATATACTATGAGACGCGCGAGGGGTTGGTGGAGTAGCGGGGCCGGTGAACCGATCCGCTGGCACGGGCCCTATGGTACAATCGGTGCCCGTGGGCTTTGACCGGGGCACAGGGCGGTGTGAGATGACGATTCGCGGCCATGTACTCCTACTTCTGCTCGCGGCGGTAGCCCTGCTTGCGGGCTGCGGCGCTCCCGTGCTGCCGCCCCCCGATCAGGGCGCCACGGGCGACCCCACGGGCGTAGGCCCCGAGGGTGGGCTGGTCTATGGCCCCGACGTGCCCGGTCTGCCGGGCCAGCCAAGGGTGATCGTGCGGGTCCTGGAGGGACAGCTCTCCGAGCCCCTCTCTCTGGAAGTCGACGCCGATGCCCAGGCGCCCGACCTGACTGCGGGTGTCACCGCCGTCGGAACCCCTTACCTGCTCGACCTGGAGGGCGCCGCCGCTAGCCAGACCAGGCAAGTGGGACAGACCGAGTGGACCTTCACTTTCTCCGAGAGCGAAGTGGCCGAAGCTGGCGTGGAGAGCTTCCGGGTGAACCGCCTGGTGCTGTACCTGTGGTCGGAGGAGTCGGGCTCATGGCTGCCTGTCGACGGCTCGCGCTCGGTAACCGACCAGGGCCGGACCAGCGTGTTCGCAACCTTCAGCGTCGAGACGGGCGACCGGGTGCGGGTTGGGCTCCCCGACCAGACGGGAACGGTCATCGGGCCGGAGGGTGGTCTTCTCTATAGCGGCGCCCTTCCCGACCTGCCCGACCAGCCGCGTCTGATCGTGCATATCCCCGAGAACCAGCTCCTTGAGCCGACCCCGCTCTCGGTGGTGGAGATCACCGGAGCACCGCCTTTGCCGAACCGGGTGGTGCCCATCGGCCAGCCCTTCCGGCTCGATGTCATCGGCGGCAACGATGGCCAGGAGATACCCGGGGCCGAGTGGACCTTCACCTACTCCGATGCCGAAGTCTTGGGCTCGGGCGTGCCTCAGGACCAGATCGATAACCTCTTCCTGTTCATCTGGGACCCGGTGCGGATCCGGTGGCTGCCCGTGCTGGGCAGCACCTCGGGCAGCCGCAATGCACGCACGAGCGTGTATACCCAGTTCACCGTGCCCGCCGGCCGGCCCGTCCATGTGGGCTGGGCCGCTCCCCCCGCTGTACCCTCCACCGACAACGGGGTGTGCATCATCGGGTTCGACGACGCCAATGCCACCGACTGGAGCCAAGCGTACCAGACCATGTACGTAGACTACGGGATGCGCGGCACCTGCTTCCTCCAGACCGATCGGCTGGGCACGGGCTTGGCGGCGACCAACGACCAGTACCGCCAGATGATCGCCTCGGGCTGGGCCATGGGGAACCACACCGTGGACGGCACGCTGCTTGACCTGCCCACCGTCACGGTCAGCCAGGTCATCAACGAGTTCGTGGCTCCGGCTCAGACGGCCATCGAGGAGGCGCTGGACTACTCGCCCACGGTCATGGCTACGCCGTCGGGGGTCTTCGGGGTGAGCGTGGCCGATGAGCGGGCCAAAGCCGACGCCCTTCTGGGCATGTTCGACGTCGTCCGGGGTACCAATGGCACGTACTACCAGCCGCCGATCCAGAACCTGACCTTGGACCACAGCCGCACCCATACCGAGACCCGATGGATCCAGTCCTGGTCCGTGCGCTCGGCGGTGCCCGAGACCATCACGCTGGCCCGGCATCTGGTGGATCTGGCCGTGGAGAACCAAGGGCTGGCGATGATCCACACCCACGTCATCAGCGACACGCCCGGTCCCTACGACATGACCCCCGCCGACTTCCGCGACCTGATCGATTACATCTCTCAGAGCGGCATTGCCGTGGCCACGCTGGATCAGCTCCCCGATCTCCGCTGGCGGAGTGACGCGCCCATCGTGGCCGATGGCGGCTTCGACTCCATGGCCGACCTCTGGACAAGTCTCGGCGGGTGGCCTCAGTCGCAGCAAGCGGGCCGCTTCGACTTCTACTTCCCCTACCGGCCGTCGTCAGCGTCCCTGGTCACCATCGACACCAGGGAGGGGCATGATGCCCCCGGCTCGGCGCGCATCAAGGCCGGCGGCAGCTTCGCCTACCTCGAGCAGCGCTTGGCCCTGGAGGCGAACACCACGTATCGGGTCACGGGCTGGATTAAGGTGCAGGGGGTCGAGGGTGCGGGAGCGATGCTCACCCATCTCGGTCCTACGGGCCAGGAGATCAAGGCGCCGCCGACTCCGCTGACGGGCACCCGGGACTGGACCCGGGTGGAGGCCACATTCACCACCGGTCCCGTCGGATCGCCTCTGAGCGATGTGGAGCTCTGGCTCGAGCTGGACGCGACGGCGGGCACGGCCTGGTTCGACGACATCCAGGTGGAGCGGTCGTCCTAGTCCGGGCTCTCCGGGCTTGCGAGCAGCGGGAACAGGGCCTCTCGCAGCGTCCGCAGCCGGTACGGCTTCTGTACGAACCCGGTCAGGCGCATCCCCGCGAACCGCTGTGCCACCTCCTGCCGTGAGTACCCGCTGGACAGGACCACGGGCAGGGCGGGATCGTGCCGGCGGAGCAGCCGGAACAGCTCCTGTCCGTCCATGCCCGGCATGGTCAGGTCCATGAGGACGCAGTCGATGCGGCCCGGATCCTCCAGGTAGACCTCCATGGCGGCCTCGCCGCTTGGGGCGGCCAGCGCCTGGAAACCGATGGTCTGGAGCATAGCCGTGGCGACTTCTCGAACCGTGTCTTCATCATCCACAACCAGGACCGTCATGTCGCCCGCGCCGGCCATGTCTCGGCCAGGGCGGCCCTCGGCGCTGCCCTTGCGGGTGTCCGACGTGGTGGAGGCGGGGAGCAGGACCTTGATCGTTGTCCCGGTGCCCACCTCACTGTAGAGCTTGATGGCGCCTCCGTGGCCTCGCACGATCCCCAGCACCGCCGCCATGCCGAGGCCCCTGCCCGCGAACTTGGTGGTGAAGAAGGGATCGAAGATCCGCTCCTGAGTCTCGGCATCCATGCCGCAGCCCGTGTCGGAGACCTCCAGAACGACGTAGGATCCCGGCTTCAGGCTGTCGTCCAGGTATGTGGCGGCGAGGTACTCGGCATCGCACTCGTTGGCTTCGGTGCTGAGGTTGATGACGCCGACCTGGTCGCCGAGGGCATCGGAGGCGTTGACGATCAGGTTCATGACGACCTGCCGGATCTGGCTGGCATCGGCGGAGATGGCGGGCAGGTCCGAGGCCAGGCTGAGCCGCAAGGCCGCGGCCTTGGAGACCGACACCTCGAGCATATGGACCATCTCCTCCACCAGCTCGCTGAGGTCCAGATCCTCGACGATGAACCGGCCCTTGCCCGAGTAGGCCAGCATCTGGTTGCACAGGTCCGCCGCGCGGCGCGCGGCCGTCTCGATGTTCCGAACGAAGGGCCGGGCGGGGGCGGTCTCCAGCATGGTGTTGAGCGCCAGGTCGGCATTGCCGAGGACGCCCATGAGGAGGTTGTTGAAGTCATGGGCGATCCCGCCAGCCAGAAGCCCCAAGCTCTCCAGCTTCTGGGCTTGTTGCAGGTTGGCCTCGAACTCGCGGCGCTCGCGCTCGATGGCGATCCGGTGGGTTACGTCGCGCACGATGCCCAGGTACAGATCCTCGTCGCCTTGCCTGAAGCGGCCGAGCCGGACCTCGACAGGTACCTCCTCGCCATCGCTCGCCTTGAGGGCCGTCTCACCTATGCCGCCGGCGGCCTCGGGGTCGCGCTCCAGGAGTGAGCCCAGATCACCCTCGCTCTCCCCCACCGTCAGGTCCCACACGTCGGTGCCAATCAGCTCGTCGCGCGGGCGACCGAGGAGATCACAGAGAGCGGGATTGGCTTCCCGCACACGCTGGTCCGGGCCCGCCACCACGATGCCGTCCAGGGCGCTCTGCACCAGGGCGCGGTAACGCTCCTCGCTCTCCCTGAGGGCTCGCTCGGCCAGCTTGCGCTCGGTGGTGACCTGGAAGAAGACGGCGATACCCTCGTCATGGGGGTGGACGCGCACGTCGTACCAGTTCTCGTAGGGGGCAAGGCCGAAGTAGACCTCGAAACTGCGGAACTCCCGGGTCCGTAAGGCGGCCCTGTACTCCTCCTCGAACACGCTGCCTGCCGCCTCGGGAAAGGCCTCGGCGAAATGCCGCCCGACGACCTCGTCCCTTGGGCGCCCGAGCAGGTCCTCGGCCGCGCGGTTGAAGTAGGTGAACTCGAAGTCGTCGTTGATGACGAACATGCCGTCGCTGATGCTCTCCAGCACCTGCTGGAGCGAGCGGTGGGCATCGCGCGCGGCCAGGGCCGCCCGGCGCTCATCGGAGACGTCCGACAGCGTCCCCACCGCGGCCAGGACCTGGCCATCGTCGGCTCGCTCCGCGCAGCGCACGCGCAGGGCCACGTAGTGCCATTCACCCTCAGCACCGCGCATGCGGATGTCCAGGCTATATGAGTCGCGCTCGCCTCGCTTCAGCTCGCCCAGGAGCTGCCTGGCTGTGCTCTCGTCGTCCGGGTGGGTTATGCTCCAGAGGAAGTCCCTGGCTTCGGCGGAGGGCGGAGGGTCGTAGCCGAGCATGGTGAAGGCCCGCTGACTGAAGAAGCTCGGTCCACCGTCGTACCGTATCTCCCAGACACCCTCGTCCAGAGCATCGAGGATCCGCTCACAGCGTGCGAGCCGTTCCCGGCCCTCAAGATCATCCGGTGCGCTCAATCGAGGGGTTCCCTCCCACTGGCACATGTGCCATCCACACGTCCGGGTTCGCCGGTGTTCCCGCCAGCACCTGGGCCGAGCCGAAGGATGCGGCGCGCCATGCCGGAAGGTCTTGCTGAGTGACCAGGAAGGCGGACGCCATGAGGGAGTCGCGGATCGGTCGCCGGAAGTTCCTCCGCAGCTTGGCCGGCCTGGGCGTAGGGGCATGGGCCGCCACTCACGCACGACCAGCCTGCTCGGCGAACGGCCCCAACGTGCTGTTCATCGCCATCGACGATCTCAATGACTGGATCACGCCCCTTGGCGGCCACCCACAGGCTTACACGCCCAACTTGGAGGCCTTGGCCCGCCGGTCCGTGAGCTTCACGCGCGCCTACTGCTCGGCCCCGGCGTGCAATCCCAGCCGGGCGGCCCTTCTGACCGGCCGTCGCGCATCCAGCTCCGGCGTCTACTACAACGCCAGCGACTGGCAGGCGGCCTCCCGTGATGCTACCACCTTGCCCCGGCTCTTTCGCGACCACGGGTACCACGTGGCGGGCGGTGGCAAGCTCTTCCACGGCGGGCAGAACGACGACTCGGCCTGGGATGAGTACCTACCGCTGCCGCCGAGTCCCTCACCCGAGGGGAGACCCCTCAACGGGATACCAGGTACGCGCCACTTCGACTGGGGCCCCGTGCACGTGGCTCGCGAGGACATGGGCGACTGGGCTCTGGTGGAGTGGGGAGCACGCCAGCTCCACACTCTGAGCCATGGCTTCTTCCTCGGGGTCGGCATCTTCCGACCACACCTGCCGTGGTATGTGCCTCAGCGGTACTTCGACCTGCATCCCCTGGACGAGATCGTGCTACCGGACGTGAACGAAGACGACCTGAACGACGTCCCCGCCAGCGGTCGCTCCATGGCCCGCACGCGCGATCACCGAAATGTGACTGGGACCGACAACTGGCGTCGAGCCGTGCGAGGCTACCTGGCATCGGTGAGCTTCGCCGATGACTGCTTGGGCCGCCTGATGGATGGTCTGGCGGAAAGTCCCAGAGCCGAGGACACGGCCGTGGTTCTCTGGGGCGATCACGGCTGGCACCTGGGTGAGAAGCTGCACTGGAGGAAGTTCGCGCTGTGGGAGGAGGCGACTCGCTGCCCGCTGATGATGTCCATCCCTGGGGCCTCGGCGGATGGCGAGCCGTGTCATCGCACCGTGAGTCTCCAAGACATCTACCCCACCTTGGCCTCCGCCTGCGGGCTGCCCGCAGCCCCCGAGGTGGAGGGCACCGACCTGATGCCGCTTCTCGCAAGCCCGTCGGCGGCGTGGAGCCAGCCGGCCCTCACGACGTACGGCCGCGGCAATCACTCCCTGCGCTCCGAGCGGTGGCGCTACATCCGGTACTCCGATGGCGGAGAGGAGCTGTACGACCACGACGCCGATCCCCTGGAGTGGACGAACCTGGCGGGGACCGGCGCCGCGAAGGATGTCATTGCTGAGCTATCGCCCTGGCTGCCCGAGGCCGACGCCCCCGACGCACCCAGGGTCTGACTCGCCTATCCCTGACCCACCTCGATGCCGTCGATCAGCCAAAGATCCCCTGACCTGGTTAGGCTGAGGGTCATGGGCGCCTCGTAGATGGGCTGCATCTCCGTCACATCGGCGCCGGCCCCGACCTGGGCCTGGGCTCCGCTCACGGCCAGGGTGAAGGTCGCCATGCCCGCATCGCCGTCGAGCTCCACGGCCGCATCATCGACCGAGCCTCGCAGGGCCTGATAGTTGGCGAAGTAGGCGTTCATCGACTGGAGGATGTCGGTCGCATCGTAGTCGGGTGCCAGCAGCGTCTCGAGCAAAGCGGGGCTCATGCGCGTGATGCTCTCGCCGACCGCCTCGGGGACGATGAGGGCGACTTCCTCGTCGGTGGGCTCCCGGGTCGTCACCTGGACCGATCCTTCGCGCTCCACCTCGACCCGAAAATCCGTGGCCACCACGGTGTCGGTGGGAATGTCGGTGACAGTGAGCAGTGATACGGCCGACATGACCTGGTCCACGTTGGCCGTGGGTGCGTAACCGGCCTCGATGTCCCACTGAAGCTCGATCACCTGGCTGATCTCCAGGAACTCCACGAACTCGTCGACGTAGCGATGAATCTGCTGGCCCTGTACCGTAGCTCGCTCTTCCTTGCGCCCGAGCTGTAGGTTCTCGATGATCGCCTCGGCATCGCCGACGAGGATGGCGTACCGTCGTCCGTCAATCTCGGCGACTCGGTCGAATCGCCAGTCGACGGTGACTTGGGCCGAGCCATCGGCAACCTGCACTGTCGCATGGTCGCTCCAGGTGTCGCCGGGCGCAACGGGCTCAGCCGGCAGGTGGCCCATGGCCGACCGAAGCTCCTGGGTCAAGGCGGCGGTGGGGTCGCTCGTGACGGGCACGTCATCGGCGGCCAGAGCGTAACCGTGCCAGTCGACGCGCTGAGTGATCACGTCGCCACCGGCGCCTCCCATTCCCGCGCCCTCTAGCGCGTCGTCCCCTTGGGAGGTATCCAGTACGCCCGCCGGGGTCTCGATTCTCAGCCAGTCGTTCACGGTGTAAAGGTCCTCGGTGAATCCATCTTCGGCAACATCGCGTGCCCGAGCCACGATGGTGGCTGTGCCCTCGACGGTCTGGGGCTGACCCATCATCGTGCCCTCTTGGTGCGACGCCACATCGATGCCACGAACCTCATCCTCCTGCATCTGGTGCTTGATCACGATTGCGTCCTGCGCCCATGCCGCCGTGCTCAGCATGGTCAGCGCCGCCAGTAGCATCAGTGCCTGCCGTCCCCATGCTCGCTTCATCACGTCTACCGCTCCTTTGGGTGTCTTATGCAGCAACTACGGGCGACGGGCCGGGCTCGTTGACGTCGCCGCGTGCCTGCTTCAGCTCCGGACGCGCAAGGCGGTGGCCGGTCGCGCAAGGTCAGTCCACTGGGCCCGGCCGGGCGATGCGCGGGGCCGTGGCGATGCGCGGCCGGATGGCCAGCCAGTCGATCCCTTGGAAGTCCGGGTCGGGCATGGCGCGCACCTCGTCCTCGCCCCGGTACGGGCCCATGGTGTCGACCCAGAGGATGAGGCGCCGGAGACTCTCGTCATCGACGCGCACGCCATGGTGCTCGCCGCTGGAAGCCAGCTCGATGAGAGGGCTCCGGTAGGAGAGAGTCGTCATGGGGGCGGGGGTCTGGTAGGCCGCGGGATCGCGCTGATCGTATCCCTCGACCATCAGTACGCCCGCGAGGCCGAAGCCGGGCGGCGGGTCGGTGGGCGGGGCATAGGCTTGTCCCCAGGATGGGGCGCCCAGAAGGGTCACATAGGGCTCATCGAACACGCCCGGGCCCGGCCGCCGGGTGAGATCCAGCACATCCCGCGCCTCGCCCTCGCCCTGATGACAATCGCCGCAGTACCGGTCGAGCACGGGCTGGACGTAGCGGTCGTAGCTAACCGTATCGTCCTCCCATGGAAGGGGCTCGATGACCGAGGGCTCCCGCTGCAAGGCGAGAGACGCGCCGCTGTACGACGGCGTCCGGCTGTGCATCTCGTGGCATCCGAGGCAGCCCCGCTCCTCGCCGGGCATGACGCCCGTGAAGCTCCGCATGGTCTGGAGCGCCCGGTAATCGTCATCCAGGATCTGGAAGTGCAGGGCCATGCCGGGGGGCGCCTCGAAGGCGAAGGAGCCGTCGGCCTCGATGGGCACCGTACCCAGCACCCGCTTCACGCCCTCGGACTGGACCATGGAGACCACCGGACCGGTCGAGGCATAGGGCCGCTTATGCCAGTAGGTGTAGGTCTTGGGCTGGATGTTCAGCACGCGCAGGTAGGCGGCCATGCCCTGCACCTCGGGGGGCATGCCCTCATAGACGTTGTCGCTGTAGAGCAGGCCCGGCGATGGGTTGTCGCGGCTCTCACGGGTCGGCCAGTCGACGAGGTCGCGGAGGACGGGGGGACGGGGGCGCGGCCTGACGGGAAGGGCGTGGAGGATGTTGTGGGCGCCCTCGTGGATCAGCTCGCGATTGCCGTCCACATCCATTAAGTAGAGTACGAAACGGTCGCCACGGTTCGCGGAGACGAGGAAGTCGCGCCCGCTGAGGGGGTAGGGCGAGTAGTAGCCCTCGTAGTGGCCGCTGGCGTGGTAGCTCTCCGACTCCACGGGGTCCACGGGTCCGTTGCCCGACTCGGGCCACTCCACGTCGGCGGTGACCTTCGTCAGGCCCTTGGTAAAGTTCAGGCCCAGCCGCGGATCGAGGAGGCCGACCGAGCCCGAGAACCAGCCATGGTGGGCGCTCCCCTTGAACATGATGCGGGAGCTGCCGGGAACGGACCGGGCGTCCTTCAGTAGGTCGGGCCATACCGACTGGTTCCCCCAGAGCACGCTGACCTGGGTGCCGTCGGGCCGCATGGTCCACAGACCCTGGGCGCGCCAGAGGGGCTTGTCGGTGTACTCCCACCGGGTGTAGAGCACCCGCCCATCGTCCATCACCGATGGCAGGTAGTCGGGCTCGTTGTTCCGGGAGACGAGGTAGATGTCATCGCCGGACAGGTCGCAGCGAGCAAGGATGTAGGCATTGGTGGGCGGCATGCAGCGCACGTACGTGTTGGCCCGGGTCGTGGAGAACAGGATGTGCTCGCCATCGGGCAGGTAGATGGGATCAAGGTCATCGTACGGGCCATGGGTGATCTGGCGAGGTGGGCCGCCATCCACGCTCATCTCGTAGATATGAAACGACTTCTCATTGTGGGGCTTGAAGCAGAAGAGGACTCGCTGGCCATCCCACGATAGATCGGGCCGCCAGAAGCTGCCATGGAGCGGCTCTTGGGGCATTAGCTGCCGGAGGTGCCCGTCGGGGCCGAGCCCCTCGAGCACCAGCAGCCGCGCGCCGGGCACGGCCATGTAGCCCAGTCGGTGGCGCGTCTCGTGGGGCCACTCCGAGCCCTGGGGATACGGCATATCCACGAAGAGCACCGAGTCGAAGTCGATGACCGGGTTGGACAGCATGACATCGCGCTTCATCTCGCGGACGCGGAAGTAGAGTCCGGCATCGGGCGCGTCGAGGTCGGCCGCGAGAGCGGCTAGCTCGGCCAGCGACTCTCTCTCCGCCCGGAAGGACAGCTCCCCGTGGGACGACTCCAAGCGCTCGATCATACGGTAGGTCCAGCCGATCTCCTTGAGGATGCGCTCGGGCGATGGGTCGCCGCCGGCCTGATGGAGCCAGTCACGCTCCAGGGCGTCGCGCGCCTCGGTGGAGGTCAGGTCCCGGGTCTCGGGAGTCGTCGGCTCCACGTACGGCGCCACGGCCTCGGCCACGCTGGGGCGGAAGTCGATGCCGGGGCCGCACTCCAGGATCAGCTCCGTCCAGCCGGGGTCATGGGCGCTTGCGTCGTCCTGTAGGGCGGCGAGCCGGTCGCCCAGCTTCAGGGCCTCGCGCCATTCCGCCGCCTCATCGGGATCGAGGGCAGCCCATTGGTCATCGGTCAGGGGGGCGTACTCCAAGCGGAGGCCGGCGGCGCGCTCGGCATCGGCCATGAGCCGCTCACCGCCACCTTCCAGGAGGTAGTCGATGGGTGAGCGTCCCGTGGTCCGGCGCAGGAGGGCGACGTCGTCGGGGAACTCGTCGGCCAGGCTCCGGGCCACGGCCCATGCGGCATCGGGAGGCAGGTCCGCCCCGGCATCGTCGAGATTGCGGCGGACCTGGGCGAGGGTCTCAGGGAGGGATCCGGCGGGCTCATATAACCCCTCCAGGGCCAGAAGGGCCTCCTCGGCCCGGGTGTCCAGGGAAGCCAATCCGTCGCCATACAGCCGGGAGATCTCGGTCGCTGGCAGCGGCCGGTCATAGAGGCGGACTTCGTCGAGACCGCCCTGAAAATGCTCGGACGTGCCCGAGGAGGAGCCCACGAAAACCGGCGCGTCGGGATCGGTCGCGATCATGCCCGGTCGGGCCAAGGAGCCGATCTCGCTGCCGTCCAGGTACACGCGCATCGTCTCGCCGTCGAAGGTGGCGGCACAGTGGTGCCAGTTTCCATCTAGAACGGCTGCGGGATCGACGGGGGCGTCGCATTCCATGTACCCACCGATGTTGAGGCCCAGGGCGAGGATCCCGCCGCCGTGCTGGAAGGAGAACAACACCCGGCGGTCACACTCCTGGCGGAGGATCTCCCGGTAGCCGCTCAGGTCGGTGGGGAGGACCCACGCGGAGACGGTGATGCCCTCGGGTAGCTCGGGCATGCCGGGCTCATCGACTTGGATGGCATGCACCCCCTCCAGCCAGACAGCGGCGCCGTGCACGCCGGGCACTATCTCGGGGGCGTCCGGGGCCGTCAGCGTCATGGCCCCGCTGGCGCTCGCGAGGGGCGCATCGGGCTCGAAGCTCCACAAGGCCAGTGGGTCTCCGGCAGGCCGGGCGACGAAGCCCCCCACCAGGAGGAAGAGCGGCAGCACCAGGGATGCCGTGTTGCGACCTGTTCTCATGGATCAGCCTCCCGTGGGCTCGGCTTGGTACCTCGGCCGTGCCCACATTGCAGCATTCGGCCTCGGGCATGGCGACTCCGCCCGCCAATTCGAGCATCGGCGGCGCGGATGGGGCCGGGCCTTGGTCGTGCCGGACATTCCTTGTATACTGTCGGTCAGGGCAAGGCGCTGCCCTACTCGTGCTTGCTATACAGGGTTAGTTCGAGCCAACACCCCAAGAGAAGGGGCTCTCCCTGGTCGCCGGAGTGGCAGCTCCCCATGGAGAATCGCGAAGGCGGCCCACAGAGCTACCACCTGTCACTTGGGTTCGAACCATCCGGGCACACGGTAACGGCGGCCCTTGCTCTGCTCTCCACCCACCCCTGCAAGATGCCAGAGGCGCTGGCTCCATGGACCTGTTCGACGACGCACCCAGCTCCGTCCGGCCGCCTCTCCCCGCGCGCATGCGACCCACCCGGCTCGACGAGGTCGTCGGCCAGAGCCAGCTCATCGGCCCCGGTGGCGTGCTTCGCCAGGCCATCGAAGATGGCTGGGTCTCCAGCCTGATACTCCACGGACCGGCCGGCACGGGGAAGTCCACTTTGGCTCGCATCATCGCCAAGGCCAGCGGCATGGCTTTCATCGAGTTCTCCGCTACGTCCTCCGGCGTCAAGGATATCCGCCAAGCGGCCGAGTCCGCCCGTGAGGAGCGCAAGCTCTACGGCCGGGGCACCGTGGTCTTCTGTGACGAGATCCACCGCCTGAACAAGGGCCAGCAGGACGCCTTCCTGCCTTACGTGGAGGACGGCACCTTCGCCCTCATCGGCGCCACCACCGAGAACCCGTACTTCGAGATCAACGCGCCTTTGCTCTCCCGCTGCCTGGTGGCCCGGCTCGAGCCCTTGGGCGAGGAGGAGCTGGACGAGCTGATCACCCGGGCCCTGGAGGACTCCGAGCGTGGCCTGGGCGACCGGCCCATCGAGCTGCGGCCCGAGGCCCGGCAGGTTTTGGTCCACTCGGCCAGCGGGGACGCGCGCCGGGCCCTCGGAGCACTGGAGCAGGCGGCCTTCCTGGCGCCGTACGATCCCGACGGTACAGCGGTGATCGATGCCGAAGTGGCCACCCAGGCCACCCAGCAGCGGCTGGTGCTGTACGACAAGGCGGGGCAGGCCCACTATGACGTGATCTCGGCGTACATTAAGTCCATCCGGGGCTCGGACCCCGACGCCGCCGTGTTCTGGCTGGGCTACATGCTGGAGGCGGGTGAGGACCCGCGGTTCATCGCCCGGCGCATGGTGATCGCCGCGGCCGAAGACATCGGAAATGCCGATCCTCTGGGACTAGTGGTTGCGGTCTCGGCGGCCCATGCCGTGGAGCTCTGCGGGATGCCCGAGGCCCAGATCCCCCTGGCTCAGGCCACGACCTACTTGGCCTGCGCCGAGAAGTCCAACCGGGCCTACGAGGCCATCGCCGATGCCCGGTCGGCGGCTCGGGATGCCGGGCCGCTCAAGGTCCCGCCCCACCTGATGGATGTGCGCCACGATGCCCAGCGGCGCGAGGGGCTCGGGGTCGGGTACATGTACCCACACGACCACGATGGCGCCTTCTGCCCCCAGGACTACCTGCCCGAGGCCGTGAGGAACCGGCGGTTCTACCGGCCTTCCGGTAGGGGCCGAGAGGGGAAGATGAGGGACCGCATCCAGCGACTGTGGGGAGAGCGGTACCGCGACTGACCGCTAGCCCTTGGCGCCCGCCAGCGTGCGGCCCGCGGCCGCGGCGGTGTCGACCTTGTGGGGCCGGGAGCGCTGCGTGACGGTGATCAGGTCGACGGGCGTCAGGCCGAGGACCTGAAGGTATCGGTCGAGCTGGGCCAGAGCCGAGACCACGCCGCCCCCGGTGCCGCCCGCGGCGGAGATGGCGATCACCGGCGTGCCGCTGAGCTTGCCGTCGCCGCCCCATTCGCATCGACGCAGTCGGTCCAGGAAGCTCTTGGTGACCTCGCTCACCTCGCCGAAGTACACCGGCGTCGAGATCACCAGGGCGTCGGCGGAATGCATGGACTCGCGGATCGCCTGAAGCTCATCCTCGATGATGCAGGTGCCGTCCCTTCGGCACTGCCCCCAGCCATCTTCGCAGGCCAGGCATGCCTTGATGTCGCGCTGGCGCAGATGAACCAGGTCGGTGTCGGCACCCAGCTCCTCGGCGCCCGCCAGAGTGGCTCGGGCCATGGTGGCGGTCAGGCCGTGCTCGTTAGGGCTTGTCTGGAGGGCGAGGATCTTCATGGCACTCTCCTCGTGGAGGATGTGGACCTAAGGCTTCGTCCCTTGGTCCTCGGTCGCCTGCGAGCAAAGACTAGCCAGGAGGCGCTGGGCTTGGTCGGCGGCTCGGCCGAGATCGGACATGGCGTGGTCGGGGGAGGGTGGACCCAGGCGCGCCCAGGCCTGGGACGCGGCGTCGCGCGGGTCGCGCTCCATACCGTGGACGCCTCGCTCGCGATTGGCAGTGCCGAGGAGGGCCCTCGCCAGGTCCGCGTCCCCCAGGGTCTCGGCGATACAGGCGGTCACCTCGATGGGCGGGATGAGCAGGCGGGCGTCGGAGGACGGCCTGGCGACAGATAGGCTCATCACCAGCGTGGCGGCGGCAGCCTCCAGGTCGCCGCTCAGGGCTTGGGCTTCGGCCAGGGCCACGCCCGCCACGGCGGCGCCCCGCTCGTCCCCGATCTCCCTGCGCAGTCGTACCGCTTCGCCACACTGCTCAAGGGCCTCTTGGGCCCGTCCGCCCTGCAGCGCCAACACTCCCAGGTTGTTCAGTGCCATGGCCTCGGTGCGTCGGTCACCGAGTCGGCGCGCAAGCTCGATGCTCTCGCGATAGTGGCTCGCAGCTTCGCTTGGCTCGCCCCGCATGGCTGCCACGAGTCCGAGGGAGCGAGCCAGATGGGCTGCGTTCTGGAGGTCGGGTAGCTCTCGCATGATCGCCAGGGCCTCCCTCAGCAGTGTGTCGGCCTCCTCGAGGTTGCCCTGGGAACGGGCCAGGGAGCCCAGGTTGGCCAGGGCCGCCGCGGCCCCCCTCTCATTGCCCAGGGCGCGCATGATCTCCAGGACGCGATGGTATGCCTGGCGGGCGGAATCGCGGCGGCCCGCCATGGCGGACAGGTTACCCAGATTGCCCAGCGATGAGGCGATACCCCGCTCGTCCCGAGCGGCCTCGCTGGCCTCTAGTGCCTCCTGCCACAGCCGCTCCGCCTCGGCATGGTCGCCCTGATCGAAGGCCAGGGCGGCTGCACCCCGGAGCACATCCCCATGCAGCGCTGGGGGGTAGGAGCCCGCCGACGCCAAGACCCGGCGCAGGAGGGTCCGCCCCTCATCGAGGTACCCCTTGAGGCGCCAGTAGGGCGCCAGCCGGGCCGCCATGTCGGCGGCCATGGGTCCCTCGTCCTCTCCGATCGCCCAGGCCAGAGCCGCGCGCAGGTTGTCGTAGTCCCTGGACAGGATCTCGGAGGCCCCCAGGGATAGGGTCGACGATGGCTGGGGAACCAGGTCTCTGAGGCGCCCGGCGAAGTGCTCGCCATGGCGCCTTGCCGCCATGGCGGCGGAGTGTTCCGCCGTGCGTCCCAAGGCATACTCCCGAATCGTCTCCAGCATGCGGTAGCGCATGGCGTCGCCCGTATCCTCGGCGACAACCATGGATGCCGCGACGAGATCGGAGAGACATCCGAGCACATCGGTGCCCGCCTCGGCGAGCGGCTCACACACAGCCTCCAGGGCTTCGGCGTCGAACCCTCCCGCGAACACCGAGGCGGCGTGGAGCACGGGCTGGCACGCGGGATCGAGGAGCTCGTAGCTCCAGTCGATGGTGGCGCGTAGCGCTCGATGGCGGGGATCGGCGGTGCGTGGGCCCCGGCTGAGCAGCTCGAAGCGGTCGTCCAGGCGGTCGGCTATCTGCCTGGCGCTGAGGGCCCCGCACCGGGCCGCGGCCAGCTCGATAGCCAAGGGGATCCCGTCCAGGCGATGCACGATCTCATCGATGGTCGCCAGCTCGGCGCCGCCGGGCTCGTAGCCCCGCCGGATCATCCGCACGCGATCGACGAACAGCTCCGACGCCTCGCGCCCATCGCCGCTGCTGTCGAGGGGCGATAGGGGGTAGACCCATTCGCCCGGGATCGCCAGGGCCTCGCGGCTTGTCGCCACCATGGCCAGGCCCGCGCACTGACCGATCACCTGAGCGGCGAGGCGAGCGCATGCGTCGATGAGATGCTCACAGTTGTCGAGAACGATCAGCAAGGTCTTGTCGGCGGCGAAGCGCACGATGGCCTGGATCGGCGACTCGCCGGCGACGGTGTCGGCCACGCCCAGGACGGAGGCCACGGCGGTGGGAACGAGGGAGGCGTCGGCGAGAGCCCCGAGGGGCACGTACCAGACGCCATCGGGGTACCGATCCAGCACTCGGGCCGCCAGCTCCAAAGCCGTGCGGGTCTTGCCGCAGCCGCCGGGACCTGTCAGGGTCACCACGCACTGGGAGGTCAAGGCCTGGGAGAGCTCGGAGAGCTCATCCTGGCGGCCGAAGAACCGGGTGTGTTGGAGGGGGAGGTTGTTGGGAAGGGCGTCGATGGAGCGCAGCGCCGGGAATTCGCGAGGAGCGTGAGCCACGTCGGCCTGGTAGATCCGAAGCGAGTCGATCATGTCCCGCAGACGGTGCATCCCCAGGTCGCGGAGAGCGATGGCCGAACCCTCGGTGAGCTGGCAGGCCCCCGCGGCCGCCGCCGATACCAGCACCTGGCCGCCATGGGCCAGCTCTTGCAGCCGGGAGCACCGGTTGACCTCGGGCCCGTAGAAGTCCTCTCCCTTGGCCTCAGCGGGTCCGCGGTGGATGCCGATGCGCACTCGCAGTCCCTCGGCGAGGGGCCATGGCTCCCGGTCCATGGCCTCGCGCATGGCCAGGGCCGCGGACACGGCCCCGAGCGCCTGGGGGAAGACGGCGAAGATGCCGTCTCCCAGGTTCTTGACGACGCGTCCCCCATGGGAGGCGATGGCGTGGTCGACGATCTCGTCATGCCTCGCCATCGCCCTTGCCATGGCATCTTGATCGGCCTGCCACAGCCCGGTGCTACCGACGATGTCGGAGAACAGGAACGTCGGCTGGCTCGCACCGGGCTGGGTCATGGCGGGGTCCTAGTGAGACGCGCGACTCCCACGGCTCATGTGGTCTGATCACGCACGATCTGGAAGACCGTCCTTACCCGATCAGCCATATCGTCCGGATCGAGTGCCTCCAGCTCAGCCAAACTGAGGTTGGAGCGTGCGTACTCCAGCGCGAGGCGAACGGCTTGCCGACGGATGACGTGGGCGCGCCAATCTGGCGGCGGAGCCGGAGTGGGGTTCGGCTGCGGTCCAGACCCCTTCTTGGCGGGAACGGGCACCACATCAGGTGGCTGAGCCCTGGTCTTCTCAACTCCCGAGTACGTCGCTCTGTATGCAGCCTGGAACCGCTCCCACTTGGAGCCAGCCCGCGCACCCCCCGGTGCCGTGAGCGACTCCTGGCCGACGTAGTCGAGCACCTCCATGGTCGAGAACAGGATCGGCTCGTCAACCGCAGGCGCCTCGGGGCCTCCGGTCGTCCGTTCTTCATCTGCATGCACCACAATCACCCCTTCTGCTCTTGTCGCAACGACTCGCCGCCCGCGAAGCGGGTATGGCGCGCACTCAGGCTGCAGCTCTCACAGCCGGCTTACACGTTGTCGTAGAGGAAGCCGCAGATCGTCTCCAGGTTGGTGGTCACCGTGGCCACGTCGGGCGACTCGGTCAGGCCTAGGTCGAGGTAGTAGATGGTCAATAGGGCGGCTGCCCGCACGATGGCCTCGGAGCTCCATGACGCCTCGAACTTGGCCTGGAGCTGCTTCAGGATTCGGAGCACCTGGGGGAGGATCTTGGTGAACTCGTCCCACTTCTGGGAGGCGTTGAGCTGGGCAACGACGTCGGGACCAAGCCACTTGGACACATCGACCATGGCGAAGAGAATAGGCTCATCCTGGATAGGAGCCGGGTTGCTCCCTCCGTTACTCACCGCACTCACCCCCTGTTGGATTGGGGACGGCGAGCTAACGCTACCCCCCGGCGCCTGACCGCCGACCCAGTCGACACTTCGATGCACCTGGGCGCGCCACCTGTGACGATGTGAGGGATGTGCACTATGCTTGTGAGGTGGGTGTTGGCGCGGGTGTCGCGTCCGGGAGAGCCCGAGTCGGTGCGACCCTCCCGGGCGCGTGGAAACGCGCCCTCCGTGGCTGGCCCGGTGGTCGAAGATCCCGAGCCTCGTTCCCCATCCGCCGAGCTCGTCCGTGAGCCCGGGTGCCGCTTGCCCTTGGTATCGGCCGGGTCCGACGGCCTCTTGAATCGCTGATCGCAACAGGGCCTTGCCGGTGGCGCTCGGCAGCAGTATCGTCACATGCATGGGTAGAGAGACCGACCCACCCGACCATACCGACCCCTACCGGCCCGCCGTTGGACCGCGCCGCCGCCTGCCCTTCCTGCGGCGCGTCATCTCCAGCATGCTCCCGCCCCAACTCGTCGCCTTCGGATTCCTCGCCGTGATCCTCATCGGGTCCATTCTGCTGGCCCTGCCGATCTCATGGGCGGGGGAGCCACCTCAGCTCATGGATGTCATCTTCACCGCCACCTCGGCCACATGCGTGACGGGCCTGATCACACGGGACACGGCGACGGAATGGTCTTGGGTGGGTCAGCTCGTCATCCTTGTCCTAGTGCAGATCGGCGGGCTAGGGATCATGTCCCTGTCCGCACTGGTGCAGCTTCTGCTGAACCGACGGCTGGGCACCCGGGGCCAGAACGTGTTGAGTCAGGCTTTGGACCTGTCCATGAGGCATCGGCTGCGAGACGTGATCCGTATTATCGGCCTGTCCACCCTGATCATCGAATCCGTGGGGTTCATGGTGCTGCTGGTGCTCTTCCTAGCCGGCGGCATGCCCTTTGCTCGGGCGATCCCCCAGGCTGGCTTCCATTCCATCTCCGCCTACTGCAACGCGGGCTTCAGCCTCAATAGCGATAGCCTGATGGGCCATGGCGACGATGCCGGCGTGCTTCTCACGGTCGCGGTCCTGGTCGTTCTTGGCGGGCTGGGATTCACCGTCTACACCAACCTCTACCTGATGTTCAGGAACCGTGGGAAGCGGCCGCCCGAGCGAATGACCCTCCAGACGCGGATCGTGCTATGGACCACGGCCGCCCTGCTGGTCGGTGGAGCGGCGGGACTCTACCTCACCGAGTGTCTCCACGGGAGCCCCTGGGCAGGTGGCGGCGTGGGTTACCGACTCAGCCAGGCCGCCTTCCACTCCGTCTCGGCCCGCACGGCGGGGTTCAACTCGGCGAGCATCGCGGCCATGACCGATGCCGGCCTGTTCCTCCTGATCGTGCTCATGTTCATCGGCGCCTCGCCGGGGTCGACGGGCGGGGGCATGAAGACGACCAGCTTGGCCGCCATCTTCGCCGCCATTGTCGCCATGGCTCGGCACCGCCAGACCGTGGAATGGGGCGACCGGTCCATCCCGCGCATGACCGTGTATCGCGCCATGGCCGTGGGCGCGCTGTTCCTGATCTGCATCAGTGGGGGCACCCTCAGCCTGCTCCTGACCGAGGGCTTCGCCCTGCGTGACGCGCTCTTCGAGACCACCTCCGCCCTCTGCACCGTAGGGCTGTCGACGGGGGTAACCCCCCACCTGTCCACGTCGGGCAAGATACTGGTGACGCTCCTGATGTACGTGGGCAGGCTGGGCCCACTGACCTTGCTCGTCTCCCTCGGGAGCTTTGGAGCCAGGGGCGAGCTGGAATACCCCGAGGCGCCCGTGGCTGTCGGGTAGGTAACGGAAGAGAGGACCGATCCACATGCTACAGGTCGCGGTGATAGGGCTCGGGCGGTTCGGCCGAGGGGTGTCCTACTCCCTGGTGGAGCTGGGCGCCGAGGTGCTGGCCATCGACAGCGACCCAGCGGCCACCCAGAACATTGCCGACCACGTGGCCCGAGCCGTCTCCCTGGATGCTACCGACAAGCGGGCCCTCACCCATGTGGGCGTGCCCGACATGGACACCGCCGTGGTGGCCATCGGCGAGCCCATGGAGACCAGCATCTTCGTCACCAGCGTCCTCGCCGAGCTGGAGGTGCCGCAGATCGTGGCTCGGGCCCGGCGGCCCCTCCATGCCCGGATCCTCCAGAAGGTAGGGGCCGACCGGGTGTGCTACCTGGAGCAGGACATGGGCGCCCATATCGCCAAGTCGCTGATGGGTCAGCATGTGGTCGACTGGTTCACCGTGGCCGACGGCTTGGAGGTGGCCCATCTCGTGGTCGCGCCTCCCATCGCCGGGAAGTCCCTACTCGATCTGCACTTCCGGCGCAACTATGGCCTGATGGTCGTCGGGCACGAGAAGAGCGGCTCGGTCGGATCGGTCCGCGGCGCCATGGCACTGCCCGATCCCAACGACCCCATGCAGGCAGGGGATCATATCGCGGTGGCGGGGCCTCACGATGCCATCGACAAGCTCCAGAAGCTCATGGGCGAGAGCCATAGGTCGTGAAGTGAACTCGGGCCCGCGGCATCCGCCCAGCACCGGCGATCCCGACGATGGAGGCGCGATGATGCTACGGGGTACCGTCACTGCCTTGCTGGTCCTAGCGGCGCCCGGTTGGTGCTACACCTTCCTCTGCCACGATCCCGCGGTGGGCATCAACGCCCAGCGCCACGGGGGCATAGAGGGTCGGGTCGCGCGTTGGGCTATGACCGGTCCGGCGGAGACGGTGATCACCTACCGAGTCGACCCACGCCCGCCGGAGGGCATGGACCCTCTCGGCCCGCCCGAGGAGATCGTCGCTGCCGTCCGGGCCGCCTTCGCGGCATGGGAGATCCCCGAGGCGTCCGTTCGGTTCGAGCACGCGGGGCTAGCCGAGGGCACCGAGGCCTTCGACGGACTTAACATCGTCACATTCCGGCCCAGGTCGACTCCACCGCCGGGGTTCGAGTGGGCCATCTTCCCTGTCGCCTACTACGCCGGAGACGAGGTAGCCGCGGCCGCCCTGCCCGGTTCGGCGTCGGCCCGGGTGGGCACCACGCTGGACTGTGACTTGGTGGTCCACACGGGGGGCGCGTTCACCCTCGCCGAGAATCCGCAGGACGACGCTTCGGTCCTGAGCCTCAGAGGCATCCTCACCCACGAGATCGGCCACATGCTGGGCCTGGACCACTCGCCCATCGGCGGGAGCACCATGTACGCCTACGCCACGTGGGGGTCTGGATTCGGGCATCCCACTCTCACTGCCGACGATCGCATGGGCCTGGCATCGCTGTATCCCGCTCGCCACTTCCACGCGCTCCACGGCCAGGTTCGCGGCCAGGTGACCGATGCATCGGGCGAGCCGGTCAGCGGCGCCCATGTCGTCGCCATGGACGCCCACACCGGGGTGGTCGTGGCCGGGGCGATCAGCGGCTTGGCCGCCGAGGATGAGCTTGGCCGACCCGACCGGTTCAGCCTGGAGAGCGGCGAGTACCGGATCCACCTGCCGCCGGGCCGGTACCGGCTTCTCGTCGAGCCCATCGGCCACCCCGCCCAAGGCCTGCCGTACCTGTCCGGTATCCATGGGTCGGCCAGCGGATCGGGCTCGTACATCGATGGGGGTTGGGCGCCCGTTCTCGACGCCACGCCGGTACGGGTGAGGGCTCGAGGCACCACCCGGAGAGACGTGCAGATCGACCGCGCTACGCCTGATCTGCCGGTACTCGATCGTCGCCAGTCGCGGATCCTCGCCGGCGACCACTCGAGATGGACGTCGCCCGCCGCTGTCGCCAGAGGCACGAACGTTCGGGTTCGCTGCCGGCTCGGCCAGGGCGAGGGGGAGCGGGGAAGCGCGGAGTTGAGCTTCCTCGGCCCGGGTATCACCGTCGTGGACTCGGGCCCGGGCGAAGACCCGAGGGACCTGGAGCTGGCCCTGGGCATCTCGCCCGTGGCCCCGGTGGGGCTCCGAACGCTTCGGCTGCAGGCGCCCGCTGGCGTGAGCTACTTCCCCGGGTTCCTGGAGATCCTCCCAAGCCCGGCGACCGAATCCAAGCCCGCGGCCTGGCACCCCAAGGGCGTGGGCCTCCTCGCGCCGAACTCCGCCGGACAGTAGCCCCACGAAGCCCCTGTAGGAGGAGAGACGCCATGACCAGGATGATCGCCATGCTGCTGACCTGCTTGGCCATCGGAGCCGCCAGCGCCCAGGATCCCCAGCCGATCCCGAGCCCAGGCTTCGAGGAGCGCGCCGAGGAAGGGCCCGTCGGCTGGAGCGCCCGCGACTGGGCGGAGGGCGCCACCTTCGCCCATGTGGACGAAGGCCGGGAGGGCGGCTGGTGTGTGCGCATCGACGCCGATCAGGGCGCTGATGCCTCTTGGTCGACAACCATCGCCGTGCGGCCCTTCGCCGAATACCGCCTGTCGGGCTGGATCCGCACCGAGGACGTGACGACCCTCGAGGGCGGCTCGGGCGCCCTGTTCAACATCCACGAGATTCGGACGGCCCATACCGAGCCACTTACGGGCACCAACGACTGGACCCGGGTCGAAACCACCTTCGAGACCGGGTCCCATGACTCGCTGCTCCTCAACTGCCTCTTCGGCGGCTGGGGCCTGGCCACGGGCACGGCTTGGTACGACGACCTGAACCTGGAGCTGATCGGCGTGATGCCCGTCGATCTCTCGGCAACGGTGCGCGTCGATGAAGTGGGCCATCCGGTCAGTGAGCTGATCTACGGCCAGTTCATCGAGCACCTGGGCCGCTGCATCTATGGGGGCATCTGGGCGGAGATGGTCGAGGACCGCAAGTTCTACTACCCGCCGGGTGCCGAGGAGTCGCCATGGACCATCATCGGCGACGACGATGCTCTCACCATGGCCACCGATGACCCCTACGTGGGCGATCACGACCCCGTTCTCACTGTTACGGGCGAGCCGGTGGGCCTGACGCAGCCGCTACCGGGGATCGAGACCGGTGAGTCGTACGAGGGACGCATCCTCCTATCCGCCTCCGAGGGGATCGAGTCGGTGGTCGTCCGGCTCAATTGGCGGAGCCGTCGGGACGGCCGGCAGAGCGTGGTCCTCGACGACCTCACCGAGGAGATGACGGAATACCCCCTGACCTTCGATGTCGGCCTCAGTCGCCATGAGCCCTTCCTGGAGATCGTGGCCACGGGCGAGGGCACCGTTCGCATCGGCACCCTCTCGATGATGCCCAGCGATAACGTCCACGGAATGCGCGTCGACACCCTGGAGCTGCTCAGGGAGCTGGACTCGCCCATCTACCGGTGGCCGGGCGGGAACTTCGTCAGCGGCTACGACTGGCGTGACGGCATCGGCGATCGCGACCGGCGGCCGCCTCGCAAGAACCCGGCTTGGACGGGCGTGGAGCACAATGACTTCGGGATCGACGAGTTCATGGTCTTCTGCCGGGAGCTGGGCACCGAGCCGTACATCGTTGTCAACAGCGGCCTGGGCGGGGTGGGATCCGCGGTGGATGAGCTGCTCTACGCCAACGCTCCCGCCAAGTCGCCTATGGGGATGGAGCGGGCGGCCAACGGCCACCCCGAGCCCTATGACGTGACCTGGTGGGGCATCGGGAACGAGATGTACGGCGGCTGGCAGCTCGGGCATATGCCCGTCGAGGAGTACGTCCAGAAGCACAACGAGTTCGCCGAGGCGATGTGGGCCGCCGATCCCGACATCAAGCTCATCGGAGTGGGCGCGGCGGGACCCTGGTCCGAGGCCATGCTCACCCACTGCGCCGGGTACATGGACTCCATCAGTGAGCACTTCTACCGCCAGGAGGGCAGCGGGCTACTGGGCCATGTGAGCCAGATGGCCGAGGCTGTGGGCATCATCGCCGACTGGCACCGCCAGTATCAGGCCGAGCGAGACGGCGAGTTCATACCCATCGCCCTCGACGAATGGAACTACTGGTACGGCGAGCATGTGTACGGCGAGCTCGGCACACGGTACTTCCTCAAGGACGCCCTGGGAGTCGGCGCCGCCCTCAACGAGTTCATCCGCCAGAGCGATGTCTATCTCATGGGCAACTACGCCCAGACGGTCAACGTCATCGGCGCCATCAAGACCACGCCCACCGATGCCGCCTTCGCCACTACGGGCCTGGTCCTGAAGCTGTACCGCCAGCGCATGGGCGAGCTGCCTGTGGCCGTGGAGATGGGCGAGTCGCCTTTGGACGTGGTGGCGACGTGGAATGAGGACCGAACGGCGTTGACTCTGGCGGTGGTCAACGCCACCACCGAGCCCCAGACCCTGGACCTTACGGTGCTGGGAGCCGAGCTGAGCGGCGAGGGCAGGGCCTGGGTCATCGCCGGCGACGACCCCATGCTCTACAACCAGCCGGGGCTGCCTCCGGCGGTGGACATCGAGGAGCGCTCACTGGATGGCCTCAGCGATTCCCTGCCTCTCGATCCCATCAGCGTGACGATCTTCGAGCTACCGATCGTGCCGTAACCCAGGACGAGCATCGGGGGCGATGGGCCGCTGAACCCATCGCCCCCGGCTGCACCGCCCTACCACCGATGGTAGCGGTAGGGATCATCGCCCAGGTCGTGGCCCTTCAGGTAGTCGGGATGATAGAACCCAGCCAGGGCGTCGGGATCGGGCTCGGCGCCCGTGTCCTTGATCCGGAAGCTGGGCCGGCAGAAGTGGTAGATCACCGGCTGGCGGGCCAGCTCCTGGAAGACGAACCGGGTCTGGCTGTCCGAGACTTCGGGGATGAAGTCGAACTCGAAATGCTGCCACTCGGGCGTCAGGTTCACATGCTCCCAGAACCCCGCTCCCCCGTACGGGGGATGGTCCTTCTCGATGGCAGCCGTGATGGTGCACGGCTCGCTCGCCTTGGCCCAGAAGGAGTACACGTACTGGGTGCCCGCCTCGATTCCGAAGCCCTTCTGGGCGAAGTTGGCGTGCCATGACGTGTCGCTGGGCTGATCGACCTGGAACCGCACCGACCGGGCGCCCATCAACTCGCCGGGCGCGTCGGTGGTCAGCTCGGCCGCTCCTTGGGCGTCGCCCATGAAGTTGGCGTCCCAGCCCTCCAGCTCGTCCTCGAAGGTGGTGTTGATGAGGATCTCCTGGCCGGCGGGCAGTCGGATGGGGGCCACCCGCCCGATGCGCATCTGGCCCGCGCTGGCGTAGACGCCGCCTCCGCCGTAGTTGTCGAACACCCGGACGGCGATCAGGTTCGGTCCCGAGGAGACCAAGCCGGCGGGGATTTGGTACGCGCGCTCGGCCGAGAAGTCCTCCATGGCGCCCACTTGCACCCCGTTGAAGTAGGTCACGTCATGGTCGTCGATACTCCCGAGCTGGAGCATCAGCTCCTCGCCCTCCCACGTCTCCGGGATCTGGACCCACCGGCGGAGCCAGAAGGAGCCCTCGGCCTCGCCCACGCCGGGCCAGTCCTCCCATGCGCCGGGCACCTCGACACGGGCCCAGTCGCTATCGTCATAGTCGGGAAGATGCCAGCCCTCGTCGGTGCCGGTCATGCCGGGATCTTCGGGCCGGTTGCCCGGGTCGTCGGTCGCCGGCAGTTTGTGCTCCACCTGGAAGCGCCATTCGCCGGCGATCCCGATGGGCACGAACTCCATGTTCCAGCCGGGCGTGAGGCTCTTCTCGTCCATCTCGAACTCGGCACCCAGATTCGCCAGGATCTGGCAGAGGGTGCGCTCCAGCCGCCACGCGCTGTACCGGAGGTACATCCGGCGGCGGGTGTCGAGGTGGTCGGGCAGTGCCGCGATCGCCACCGCTGAGCCTTCGCCCTCGGCGATCCGAGCCAGCAGCCCGTCGGCCCCGATCTCCGCGCCGTCGGTGCCGGCGAGTAGGGGCAGCTCCACGTCTACGCGCAGCCGCAGGTCCGACGCCGACAGCCCACGAGCTTCGCGCCACATCGGGGGTAGGAGTGAACCGGGGGTCGCCGTGGCGGTTGTGGTCAGGCCCAAGGGTAGCTCCTCATTCAGCGGCAGGATAAGGGCTCGGCCGCCCGCGGCGAGGAAGGTCCGCAGGGCGTCGTCGCTGACGCCATGCTCCTCGCCCAGGACCGCCAGGCCCGAGTCGGGCAGCGAGTCCACCGACTCGTAGACCAGGCCGATGCGGAACAGCGCGGCCTCGCCTTGGGGACCACCCAGGTAGACCGTCGACTCGGCCCGAGGATCGGGCACGACGGTCAGGGCATGGTCGACCATCCGCCGAGCGAGCTCCCTGGCCACCGGGTCGGTATCGGTACGAGCCTCCAGATCGAGCTGGCACAGCATGGCATAGCCTTCCCCGAAGCTCAGCTCCATCAGGGGGGTGTACGCCAGGTCGAACTCGCCCTCCAGGAGGGGCCGCCAGCCGGAGTGGTGCGGCTTCTCAAACATGCCACCCGACACGCTGCCCCGGTTGCCCCAATGCCATCCGTACGGCGGATTGACCGTCGAGAGCTCCTCGGGCCCACCCCACGTCTCGGCCACCGATGTGCCCGAGCCACGCCAGTCGCGGAGATCGGCGGGGTCCAGCCCCTCGGCGATGGGGTGATCCGTCATAGTGGGAACGACGAAGGCCCGGCGAGACACATGCCTGGCAACGCGCAGGCCCTGGGCATCGCGCAGGACGTCGGGCTTCTGGCTGAAGATCACGGCACGCCCGCCGGCCCGGACGTGCTCGGCGATGGAGCCCGGCAGGGCAGCGAAGTCCGCCGTGGCGTCGCGGCCGATGATGAGCACTCGCCCCGGTGAGGGCTGACCGTCCCACGGCTCGCTGGCGTATCCTAGCTCCGACAGCAGGGCGGTGGTCTCCCCCTCTGGGTCGTACAGTAGCACCACCGATTCGGTGAGGGTCGGCTGCGGCTGCGGGTACAGCCGCAGATCAAACTCGTCGGTGTGCTCTGCCTCGCCGATGGTCGCGGTCAGTGTGATGGCGGCGTCGGTCACGGCGTCGACCGTAGGCGCCACCTCCACCCACGGGATCCTCAGAATCTCCGCGGGCGCCAGCTCGCCGCTGCCCGAAGAGCCTTCGAACTCCAAGGGGGTCGCCACACGCAGCTCGTAGCTGTAAGGAAGCGTGTCTCGGGAGTCGTTGATGAGCACGACTTGCTTTGAGATCTGCTCGCCGCCGATGTAGTGGTGGTCCTTGTCCGTGAAGTGCTCGGGCGCCCCGGCGATGTAGGCGAGGGTGGGGCGGCTGACCTCCATCAAGGCCCGGCCGGAGGGCCGGACTTCCCAGCCCGATTCCGGGTCGTAGTGGCGCATCTCCCTGGTACGTACGCGCTGGGGCCGGGCGCCCCGGGCTCCGGGTATGACCTCGTAATCGGTCTCCGCATAGCGGCCTTCCGGGGGATTGTGCCAGCCGTGGGCGAGAGACCAAGGCACCATACCCGCACTGAGCGGCCATGTGCGCCAGCTATGCCAAGTGTTCTCCAGGAATAGCTCGATGACGGCTTGCATGGGTGGCGCGCCATCCAGATCGGGGTGCCCATGCCAGCTCTGGTAGCTCATGCCGCCCTGATGCCGGCTCGCGATGGCGTCACGGTACGCTTGAGTCTCCAGCTCGTAGGCCTCGGAGCCCAGGTAGATCGCCGCGAATTCGGTGGCCAGGGGCTCCGATGAGATGGCCGGGCCGAAGCCGTTCCGGCCGCGCATGAACGTGGGAGCAAGGGGAGTCCCGAACTCGATGGGCAGGAAGGGGATGTCGGCGCCCTCCACGTACGTGCTGAGCCACTCCTCACGCTCCTGAAGGGGGATCAGACACAGGTAGTTGTTGCAGGTATGCAGGTCGCCGATGTCCGCGCCGTGATGGTTGAAGATGGGCCGGGTGGGATCGATGGACCTGGCGATCTCCACGCCCTCCAGCCCAGCCCGTGCCTTGTCATCGTACTCATAGAACCCCCGTCGACCGATGGTGGACGGCGCCTGGTCTTGGTAGCGCCCGAAGAAGTTCGCCGACTGGGCCCACATGACGATCGACGGATGGTTGCCCATGCGCCTCACCTCGGCGTGGACGGCGCTGCGGTAAGCCTCCTTCTGGCCGGGATCCTCCCAGGCGAACCGCCACTGCTCACCGATCACGTACTCGTTCAGCCGAGGGAGCGTGCCGACCATCGGGAACCCCATCCGGTCCGCCGTTTCCTCCCACAGCTCGCGCAGGAAGAC
>WJIW01000288.1 GCA_014730065.1 Armatimonadia bacterium
TCCCCCCGGGGATGGAGGATCCCCCCCCTGGGGACCTGGCGGTTCCGCTGCAATGAACGGCGGCAACCATCGCTTGGGCGCGCCAGCGTTTTCAGTCAGTCGGGAGAGGGAACGGGATGGTCAGATGACGGTCGCTCATCACGAAACTACACCCATGGTGTGCACTCCCGTGTCGTTGGCCAGGGTCGTGGGCCTCGCCTTGGTTCTCGTGCTTCTTCCATCGACCTGCGTGGCCCAGGGGAATGCTCAAGGGGCCTCGGCCAGTGGTCATCGCACGATGGCAGGTGCGGTGTTGTCGGTGTCCCATGCCGCAGACGTCGATGAGTTGCTGGCCCTGAGCACAGCCTGCGTCTCGGACAGCCGGGATGCAGCAGCGACGGCGGCGTTCACGAGGTTCGACACCTTCCAGGTTGGCTCCATGCTCGTGGGGCTCGACAGCCTCTACATTGACGTGCCGGACATACCCGCTGAAGCCCGAGTTCCGGGCGTAGCTCGACCGGCTTCCAATACCGCACGGCGGGTCGTGGCGGGCAATGCGGTGCTGGCCGCTTCGGAGGCACTCTTCCAGGCCGATGGCGGCAAAGTGGTACGCTGGCTAGTGGACGGTGGCGGAGATCTGACTGACGCCTCTGATTCTGGGCAGGCCGCACTGGAGTGGTTGGCTGCGGTTGGATGTGAACCCGGCGATGGTGCGGTGCAGAGCATGTCCGTCGCGCGGCTGCCGTGGTACTACTCTGACCCCGTTGACGAGGCGGTGTCACAAGCCTTGACCCGCCCCGGCGACGTCCCAAGACTCGCCGACAGCGTCTCGCTGTCGCCTGCGATCACCTCGGTGAAAGAGCTCCTCGACGGGCTCTCTCCCCTGGATGCCGGCTCGCCTACAGGGCTGAGTATATTGGCCGACGCAGCATTCGCTCAGCAGCAACTCGTTGTAGCGGCGCGCGACGTCCCTGCCGACGAGTTCCTGGCAGCAGTTGCCCTCGCTACTGGCGGTGTGTGGCGTGTAGTGGAGGATGTGCTGTTCCTAGGACGGAGCCTCGGCCAGGGAGTGCACGGGGGGAGCCCGCAACTGGCCACGTCGGCCGAGATCTGTTGGCGCCATCTCAGGTTGCTCCCCAAACGTAGATGCAGGATCCCACGAGCAGCAACAATTCAGTCAATGCATGAGTGGTGGTTACTGCGGAGGGGAGGACGGGAGGTGCACATTCCTCGAGAATAATCCCGGACAAGAGAGGGACTGCCGCCAGTTGGAGGAATTCATCCCTCAGTGGTAGCAAACGCGATAGATACACAGGCGGTGGTGGGTGCACTGCCCCTGACTCCCGCCCAAAGAGCTAGATAGAGCGTCAGTGTGCAGCCAGATGGACGCACCTCACCACTTGTTGGTGGGAGGGCACCGTGGCAGACACTCACACAGGTTCCCGGGGAACCTACTTATGGCTCAGCCCAGCCTTCTGGTGCGCCCTGGTGGCGTTGATGGCCTTCCAGTCCTGCGCCCAGGTGGGCCCGGTCTCTCAGCTTGATCGAGCGCTTGCCAAACTTGGCGTGCCCGATAGCGTGTGGGCTTTCCTGCCCGAGTCGTGTGTGCATGCTCTGGCTGCCACCCAGGCAGGTGCCGATGGTGATTGGCGAGCCGCGGTTACCGAAGCCGGCTGTCGAGTCTGGGAAGAGGACGACGTCGTAGCGATCATTGGCCCCGAGCTGGAGCGTGTAGGAGATATGGTGCATGATGCGGCCAGACTCGGGCCGGTGGCCCAGGCTGTCGTGGAACAGTACAGCGCCCTGGGCAGCCCGGTCCGAGGCGTGGCAGAGCCCGCCACTTACGTGACTCTACGCCTCCGTATCCAGTCCCGTCTTCGGCGTGTAGCAGCTCCTGAGGTCAGGTATCCTCCGCGTCCGTCTTCCTCAAGCCGTTGCGCTTCCTGCCGAAGCATGCGAGGACGTTCAGCGACTCCACTTGGCAGCCCCGTGTTCACGTGCCCCTCAACCTACATCGTGTCAGCGCCGGTGCTCGCAGCGGGGTACGGCTGCGAGCCTCACCGGCAAGCAAGCGGGGTGCGGCACGGGCTGACGTACGCAAGATCGGTGAATGACCAGCGCAGGGAGCTGTGTTCGCGCCCACCCCAAGTGGGTATGGCCACATCAGGCAACTGGATCGGAGGCCTAGGATGATACTTCGAGTGTGGGGCTGGACCGCATGTGTGGTGCTTCTCTGTTTGTCTGTTGAGAGCGCGGTTGCGCAGCCTGCGACTCAGGATGCCTTGACTCACGAAGCGGATGTCCTGGCGAGCGTCGGGGTGGACCCAAGCATGACAATAGAGGGGATGGCTGGCCCTTGGGCAGAGGTCCTCACCCACTTGTCTGAAGTGCTGCAGGTGGTAGTTATGACGCCGCGGTTGTCCGCTCGCGGGCTGAGCGTCCCCCCAGGTTCGGCGGCCGCCGCGCTGTCAGCTCTAAGCGAGCAGTGCAACGGCTCCTGGGAGGCCACCCAGGGCGTGCTGTGTCTACGAACAGCGTATGCCCATGCCCCAACCGTCATAGAACTACGGGAGTCCATGGCGCGGGCGGTGGGCCGAGGGGCGTCCGCTGAAGTGGATATCGCATTGGCGATCGGGGCTGATCCGGACCTGCTAAGCGCAGCCGCGGGCGAAGGTGGTCTCGTTGTTTCCGATCTGCCAGGCGATACGCGCGCAGGGGTCATCAACGCTATGACTCGGCTGAACTCCGGCGTTTCCCAGCATCTGACTCCCTGGCGATCCACTGTAGTAGCGATGCGTCCAGAGCCCGCATTGCTTCTGGTGACCGCGTTGGGAGAGGGTCTCAGCCATCCTATACCGTTGGCAGGTATATCAGCCGGGCGACCGCGCCTCTACCTACAGGACGAGGCGTGGGCCCGAGCGAGCGCAGCAGAGCAAGAACTCCCTGCGTCAATTGCGGCGGCCGAAGGCGGGCCGATCCGATCGCTCTCGCCGGCCGGCGATGTGTTTCAGATAGCCGAACTCATCGGTGACGCCGAGGCGACCGGGGAGCGGAGGGGACTGCTGTCAGTCGCGACGGACGTGGGAGAACATGAAGTGTTCGTCGCAGCCGCTGCAGCGGTAGACGTGCCCCATATCGATCTCGCGGCGGCAGTCGCTATGTGTTGTCCATGGCTTGAGTTGCGCCACCTGGAAGATCTGTACCATCTAGGCCTCTCCGAAGATGGCAAAGACGGCATCTGGCGCAACATGTGGCACGAGCACGGCCCCGACAAAGCTCTGATGTCGGTCTGCCAATCACTCTACCGAGATACGGCTACGTCTCTTCCTCCGTCGCCTTTCGTGGTCGAGGACTTCCTGAGGCACCGATCGATACCTTACTCAGCCATGTCGCCAGAACAGCGTGTTTACATCGATTCGGCGTTTGAGGGCGTGGCGGAGTGGCAGACCATCGACCGAACAGGTCTGTCTGTATTGCTGCTACCTAGTCTGCAGCTGAGCCTAACTCAGGGTGAGACGGCGTTAACCACGGAGGTCCGGCCACTAAGCCACTGGATGGAGGTACCCACCTCAATAGTCGGACGCAACTAGGGGCGCTACAGTCTCTAGATTAGGAAGTGGAGGGGTACTTACGTCGTTACTGAAGAGAGCTCTTCCCTTGATGATGCTGTTCGCTGCGCTGGCGGCTCCCCCTTTCGCCGGTCTCGTCGAGACTGCCTGCTGGAACCGAGTCGATGATGACTGTCCCGACGACTGCGCGGCTACGTGTACGCTAACGCAAGGTTGGACGTACAGTAACATCACAGTCACCGTCAATGGCGTGGAACACTGTTGCGAGTTCAGGTGGAAGCAGTAGGACTGCGATGGCACTATCTGCGAAGACTGGGAGCTCATTGACACTCCGGTCGGCGCCTGTCCGTAGTGTCCGGCCGCTCTTGGACAGGGCACTAGGGTCGGGCGAGGTAGGCGATGGGGTCGCGCTGCACAGCGGTTAGCTCAACCGGAGGGCCCTTGCGCGGCTCGCCTCCCCCGAGTTGCTCGAAGAGGGTAGCACACCATGCACACATTACCGAAGCGCGAGTTGACGAAGCATCCTCTTTGGATGGTGCTAGGCACTCTCTATGCTAGCACCTGGCTGCTGCTCGGCATGGCCCCAACGGGCGATCCCTCAGATGCCGAAGTGCCTCTTCGCCTGATATACACCACCGACACTCTCGGCCAGATCGATACCTGCGGCTGCTCTGGCGGGCAGCATGGTGGGCTGTCACGGCGTGCCACGTTGGTGCGGCGGCTCTCGGAAGGTAGCGCCGAGATGATCGTCCTCGACGGCGGGCAAGTCACCGATAGCCCGCAGCAGGCAGCGTACTTCGCCGAGGCCTATGATCTGATGGGGTACGATCTGGTGCTGATCGACGGCACCGAACCTACAGACCTCGAAGAAGCTCTTCGAGGGCGTGACGTCCCTACGCTCGCTCGGCCCAATAGCCGGGCGAGCGATCCGCTACCATCCCACGTCATGGAACTCAAGGATGGCCTACGAGTAATCGTTCTCGTGGCACCGGCCGAGACGGCCGAGTTGGGCGTGCTGGTTGAGCGAGTGGAGGCGGCGTGCGTGGGCCTGGAGCGAGAGCGCACGCTGGTCCTACTTGCGACGCGTCTTGATCCGAAGGCGAATGCACAGCTTGCTGAGCTACTTGGTGACTCGGTCGACCTGGTGTTGGGTGCGTCAAGCCCCTCTCGATCCCGCGATTACCGCGACGCCATCCCACCAGGGAAGGCTGTTCTCGCAATCTCCCGAGGCAAGGCTCTTACCGTTGTCGACATCCATATCGATGAAGACGGAGGCCAACCGCGCATCGAAGCGCGCTTCGAGCCTGTGGCACCTAGCATCGTTCCGGATGCGTGGGTGGCTGGTGTCGTTGAGCGATACTACGACGAGGCCGCACCCAGATCCCGGCCTTCCGGGGTCGGTGACGCTGAGACCATCGACTATGTCATGCGCGGGTGGGCCGATGCCGTGACGTGCGGGGAGTGCCATCCCGCAGAGCTTGAAAGTTGGCGTGAGACCCAGCATGCGCACGCCATACCAACCCTCGCTCGAGTGAACCGCCTGGTCGATGAGTGCCTGGCCTGCCACTCAGAGCAGTACCGGCGGACGGACGCTTTCGATCCGGATCTGATGGTTCCGGGTGACGGGGTGACGTGTGCAACCTGCCATGGCGACGGTCTGGTGCACTCGATGACTAGTCGTACGGAGTACATCCAGCGGGATCCGGGAGAGGCCCTATGTGTCTCATGCCACAACGAGGAGCGACAACCGAGCGGCTTTGAGTATGAGGAGTCGTGGGCGAAGATTGCCCACGGCAATGGCGTTTACGAAGCGACCGCCGAAGAAGGGGGAGAGTAGATGCTAGCGTCTTCGCCTCTAGCCATGGTCGCCCAGTGCCTGCTTGCACTTGTGCTGCAGCCTGCAACTCCCGCGAGCAACGAACACGCCCTGCGTGTTGTCCCGCCGGAGATGGACGTATCCCAGGTGATCGAACAGATCCAGGCCGACGCCTTACCGGTAGATGTCCTCGTGATCGACATATGCCGGTCTGGGCAGGCCCTGTTCCCTCCCCCGGAGGATGGTCCTTTCGTAGCCAGGCAAGGCTTCGAGGACGGCACACAGCTTGGTCAGTGGATCGAAGAGGCCCACGCTGCCGGCATGCGGGTCTATGCTGGCATGGATGTTCTTCGCTGGTGGGACCCGCGCAGCGAGGACCCCGATCCCTTCGAGGCGCACCCCGAGCTGCTTGAGCTCAATCCGGATCTTTCATGCGGCCCGGGTGCGACTGGTAAGTACGCGTCTCCGTGGTCAGCCAAGGTCCGCACGGCCGTGACCGATCTGCTCACCCAACTCTCGACAGAGTATCCCCACCTGGACGGACTGTACGTGGAGTGTAGCCTGTCCAAGACGGATTACCTGGGCTTCAGCGATGCCGCCCGGGCAGCGTTCATCAGGGATCAGCGCGTCGACCCGATCGATCTGCCCATATATGGGGTTAGCGAGGACGATCATGCTCCTCTGAAGAGTTGGTATGAGTGGCGCCTGAGGACTTTCCGAGAGTTCTTGGGGGCATTGCGCAGTACGTTCAGGAAGGGGGCCGAAGGCAAGCCCGTGATTGCCCGGGCGACTGCCGGTGTAGCGACATACGCGTTGCGCCACAGAGCGGCGTCCTGTCAGGACTGGATGGAGTGGCGCTTCAACACGGCGGCTGACGACTTGGTGCTTGAGATCGACCTAGCCAGGGTGATCAGGGGGGCCAACGCCCCCATCAACGAGTTCAATGCGGGTTACCGGCTCTATGGTTCCATCCAGCCTCAGGGGAGCCCCTATCTCCTGGTACCTGGCGAAATTCGCCATGAGCCCGTCTCCCTAGAGGAGTCGGTGCAGCGCATGGATGAGTGGGACCTTCCGAACCTCCCCCTCTTCATCGACCCAGACAGAGCAAGCGAGCTTGGCGTCGCGCTCCAGATACTGAGTGTGTTGCGGGATAACCGCAGATAACGTACCACTCGTAAGGCAGGAAGGGGATCTATGATGAGCGACCGTCATCTGACCATCCCGTTCCCTCTCCCGACTGACTGAAAACGCTGGCGCGCCCAAGCGATGGTTGCCGCCGTTCATTGCAGCGGAACCGCCAGGTCCCCAGGGGGGGGATCCTCCATCCCCGGGGGGA
>WJIW01000289.1 GCA_014730065.1 Armatimonadia bacterium
ATACGGCACAGGGCCGCTCCCGAGCCCAGGTCCCGTCCCCTCGGGTGGGTCCGGCGCGCCTGGGTGGGGCGCAGCTCGGCCGTCACCGTTGCCGTCACGGTGCGGCCCCCCACGCCAGCCTCCATGCCGCGCCAGCGCTGAAGGCCGGCCATGCGCTCCAGTTGAGCTTCCAGGTCGCGCTGCCATACCGCCCCTAGCAGATCGGTGAGAAGGGGCGCGGCGAACCCCAGAAGGCCCAGAAGCACTAGGGCCCCGCCTAGGAGCGCGATGGTCCGAGGACCATGGCGAGTGCGGTCAGGCCTGATGCGGGGATCGGTCATGGCGGATGTGCCCTAGCATGGAGCGGTCAAGGGGATCCCTCGCCGGAGGCGTCGGCCGCTGGGTCGGCCTCCTCCACTGCCTCCTGCTCCTCGAGAGCCCTGCTGGTTTCGTTCCAGCACTTGAGGAACACGAGTGTGAACACGGCGACGATGACGATGGTGACTCCGACGTAGAGCGCCATGTGGGAAAGGGTCTCGGCGCTGAATAACTCCGGCACGTCGTCCGTCGTGCCGTCATCCTGAGCGAGGCAGGGCGAGATGGCAAGCGCAGCCAGTGCCAGGCAAAGCACAGCCAGGCGGCCTGGGGCCATCGTCGACCACTGGCCTCGTCTCGGCGCCATCGAGCGCCCCCTCCTGGTTGAGTCCAGTCCTTCGATTACACTGACGCCCAACCATGCCCACGGTTTCGCGTCACGTCCGGGCATTCAATCATACACGAACCAACGCCCCGTGTACACCCTACGCGACGGCCCCACCTGGTACACCTCGGCATCGGTGCCTAGCCACTCGATCGTCAAGGCTCCACCGGGCATCGAAACCGCTACAGGACTCTCCACCCGGCCCGTCAGAATGCCTGCCACCGCCGACGCCGCCGCCCCCGTGCCGCATGCCAGTGTCTCGCCGGCGGCCCGCTCCCAGATCCGCAGACTCAGCTCGTGGCTACTGACCTCCTCAGCCCACATCACGGAGATGCGCTCGGGGAACCGAGGGTGCTCCTCGATCATCGGACTCAGCTCCCGGAAGACCGCCTCGGTGGGGTGGGGTCCGAAGATCACGCAGTGCGGCGTGCCCATGGAGACCAAGCAGACCCGCAGTACGCGCCCGCCTACGCCCAGATCCTCCCCCAGCACGGACTCGCCAGGGAAGCTGGCGGGCATGGCCTCGGGCTTGAGCTGGGGGCAGCCGAGGGAAGCGCGCACCGTCGCCTCGACCGAGTCGGCGTCCCACACCCGCGCCTCCCGCGTCCCGGCAATGGTCTCGATGTGTACCGCGCGCCCGGCGTCCTCCGCGTAGTCGGCTACCGCTACATGAGCTATACACCGCAGGCCGTTGCCGCACATGTCCTCGGTGCCGTCGGGGTTGTACATGCGCATGGCTCGCAAGACGCCAGCGTCGGAGGGAGGAGCGACCACCAGCAGCCCGTCGGCCCCCACCCCCGTACCCTCGGCGCACACGGCACGGGCCAGACTCGGCCAATCCTCACACTGCGCCTGAGTCTCGTCGATCAGAACGAAGTGGTTCCCCAGTCCCTCCACCTTCTCGAAGTGGATCATCGTCAAGAGACGGCCACCTTCGAGGTCTCCGGCTCCGGCAAGAACTCGGCACACAGTATCTCCAGGTAACCCTCGGCGCGACGCATCACCTCGGCATACCATTCGCCGGGCACGCCATCTCTCGACAGGAAGGGGAACCACCAGGCCGAGGGCCGGCGATCGGCGGCCTCGAGCTGAACGGTGAGGTACGCCGAGCGCACCAGTCGCAGCCGATCCCATGCGGCGGCATCCTCGATGAGGTGCATCTCGTCGTGGATGACGGCGGGAAGCCCGGTCCGCTGCTCCGCGGAGATGGCATCGCGCTGCCGAAACCACTCCTGCTCCAGCTCATGGGCGCGCAGCCTCAGGTCGCGAATCTGGTCTTGGATCGGCTGCCGCTCCGCCTCGGCGGCGTCGATCTGCTGCCGCACCTCGGCCCGCTCCCCATCAGTCAGGTCCTCATCGAGACGCGACCACAGGGGCTTCAGACGCTCCCGCCGGATCTTCCCCGACTCGGCCTCCAGCTCCCGGGCGCGCTGGGCCACCTCGTCGGCGCGGGCAGTGATCCCCTTCAGCTCCTCACTCATGCCGGCCAGAACCTTGCCGTGCTCGCGCATTCGGCGCATCAGGCACTCGTACTTACGGAGCCGCTCGGCATGCCGGGGCGCCCGCTCGGCCATGATCTCCAGCACAGTGCCCGCGCCCTGGGAGCCCTCGAGCTGCTCCAGGAGATTCCGCTGCTGGGCGACCACGTCCCGCCACCGATCAGCCAGCTCCCGAGCCGAGACGTGGACTTGTCCGAAGGCATCGACTAAGTGCTCGGGCAGCGCCAGCTTGCATTCCAGGGCGGCCATGGAGTCCAGCGTGTGGTACCGCAGCCTGAGGACGGGGTGGGTCGTCAGGCGAATGCCGGCATCTCTTAGGCCTTCCGCCAGCCGCCGCGTCCCCGTGGAGATGTAAGGCGAGCCACCCTCAGCCAGCACCATTACCGACTCCGACAGCAGCATCAGCGGGAACACCAGGGCCTTGCCCACCAGACTGCACTCGGAGCCCAGGCGCCGCTCAACGATGGCGGCAAGCTGCGCTCGGTTGCGCAACCCCCGGGATGAGCCCAGGATGACCGTTCCCTCGGGCAGATCGACGAGCACATCGGTGCGGGTGCAGCGGACCGACCCGCGGCCGCGACCGGGGACGACCAGATCGAAGGGCAGCGCGCCCTCGCCGAAGGCGTCCAGGGCATAGATCCCGGTATGGGCAACGGCCTCGTCGTACGCCTGGCACGCCGGTTCTCGGCAGGCGGGGTCGAGGAAGGCGTCCAGGGGCTCGAACCGGCGACGGCCGCTGGTCTCACGGTTGAAGCGCATCTCCTTGCTCGACGCCGTCAGCTTGAGCTGGTCGGAGTCGCCGCCCGCCAGTTGAGTGATGAGATGGCCCAGGATCGACTGGAAGCACTCCGTTAGGGACTCGGGCTCGTGGGCTTGCACACCCAGGTCCAGTCGGCGTAGCATCCGGGAGGCGTAGCGCTCGGCGGTCTGTCTGGTCTCCTCGTCGGCAACCAGATCCAGGCTTCGCTGGATGGCCCAGCGCAGCAGCTCCTGGAGGTACTGTCCGACCTCGCCCGTAGTTACGTCGTGGGCGGTAACGTCGGCGCCGCCTATCCGGGCCAGGCCACGCCAGCCGTACGCCTGGGTATGGGTATCGATGAAGGCCTGACGCCCACCGGGATGAAGCTCCATGAGCCGGGAGACGGGCACCCCGTGGCGGGACAGCAACCGAAGGGTGACCCGGTGCTCGCCGCCAAAGGGGATTGCACACTCGCCCGCCGCGGCCCATAGGTCGCGAGTGGTGCCGTCGTTGGCCGGCAGCACCGCCATGGGGCCTTCGATCCCCGAGCTGGCGGGCAGCTTGCTGAAGTAATCGGTATCATGGACGCCGGCCCACAGGGGGAGCGAGACCCCAGCCTCGGCCATGGCCGGCAGGAGGAGCGCTTTGGTCGGCTCATCCCAGAACACAGTCTGCCCGAAATGGGCCAGGGGAGCGTTGAAGGGCTGGAGGGCCCGCACCACGTCCACGAGGCGGGTCGGCTTTGTCGGTAGCTTCATTCTGGCCTCTCCCCGAGCGCAAGGGGGATCTGGTGTCTGATCCATCTTACATTGATGATGTTGTGGAGCTGGGACGCGCCCTCGGGTTCCGTGTTCGGGCCCGGGAGCCCATGTCCCGCCACACCTCGTTCAAAGTAGGCGGCCCGGCCGATGTACTCGCCGACCCCTCGGAGCCCCAACACGTGCGCGCTCTCCGGTCCTTCGCGGTCCAGCGCGAGGTGCCCTTCACCCTCATCGGCGCCGGCACGAACATCCTGGTCCGGGACGGCGGCATCCGCGGCATCGTCTGCCGCCTGGGGCCAGCCATGGCACGCATCGCCATCGACGAGGAGCACCGCCGCATCGAGGTCCAGGCCGGCGCCTTGCTCCGGCAGGTGAGCCTGCGCGCCGCGGAAGCCTCCCTATCGGGCATGGAGTGGGCCGTGGGGATACCGGGCAACATGGGGGGCGCCATCTTCATGAACGCGGGCGCCCACGGCGGCGCCATGGCCGATGTGGTCGTCGGGGTCCTAGCCCTTACCTCCGACTGCCGGTTCCGCCGATGGACACCCGAGGAGCTGGAGTTCGGATACCGAGAATCGGCGCTCCAGGGCACCGGCGACATCGTCCTGGAAGCCACCCTGGCCCTGGAGCCGGGCGACCGGGAGGCCATCGAGCGGCGCCATGAGGAGATCCTCGAGAAGCGCCGGGCGGCCCAACCCCTCGACATGCCGAGCGCGGGCTCGGTCTTCAAGCGTCCGCCGGGCGACTTCGCGGGCCGGCTCATCGAGGCCGCGGGGCTGAAGGGCACCGCGCGCATCGGCGGCGCCATGGTGAGCGGGAAGCACGCGGGCTTCATCGTCAACACCGGCGATGCCACTGCCGCAGACATCCTGAGGCTCATAGATCTCGTGCAGCGCACCGTACGGGTGAAGATGGACGTGGAGCTGGAGCCGGAGGTAAGGGTGCTGGGCGAGGACGGCTAGGCCTCCGCCTCATCCTCGCTCACGTGCCGCTGGCCCGAGGGTTGGCGCTCGGCCTCGATGATCCGGGGCGAGATCTCGCCCGCCTCGGTCATCCTCCGGATCAGCCGCTCGCGCATCCGCGCCGCCACGGGAGCGTGCGACTCCTGATGGATCAGGTTCGTCAGCTCGTGGGGGTCGTGCTTCAGGTCGTACAGGAACTCCTCGCGGTACTCCTCCGACCAGGAGTCCTCCCAGCCCTTGCCCTCGGGGGCCGACACGCTGTACTTCCAGCGACGGGTGCGCACGGCGCGCCCCACCTGGCTTTCGCTGATCTGTACGAAGGCCTCCTCGGGCCACTCCTCAGAGCCCCTCGCCAGCGGCATCATCGACCGGCCCTCGGCCCTCGAGGGCACATCCTGGCCCGCGGCATCGAGAAGGGTGGGCGGCACGTCGACCAGGCTCACCGGCCGGTCGACCCTGCCTCCGCCATCGAAGCCCGGCCCCCGGGCCGCCATGGGAATGCGGACGGACGATTCGTGGCAGCTCCGCTTGTACTCGCCATTGCGGGTCTTGAAGTGGCAGCCATGATCGGCGGTGTAGAGCACGATGGTGTCGTCCAGAAGGTCGAGGCTCTTGAGGGCGTCCAGGAGCCGTCCCAGGGCCTCGTCGAGCCGCTTGACCATGCCGTAGTACCCGCCCAGGTGGGCGTGGGTCGATCCGCCCAGGGCCGCGAGATCGGGAGGGATCCACCCGCCCGAGTACCGCTCCCGATAGCCGTCGGGCGGCGGGTAGTCATCCACGTGGTTCTGATGATGGGGCTCCAGGAAGGACAGGAACAGGAAGAAGGGGTCGGCTCGGCGGTCATCCACATAACGGATGGCCGCATCGGTCAGGGCGTCGATACGGTAGCCGGGGAGCCGGACCTCGCTCTGGTCCTTGTCGTACATCACCGTTCGGTACGGCTCGGAGGTGAACTCCAGCACATTGGCGCCGAGCCAGTACTGGTACCCGCCCTGCTCCTCCCGAGGTACGGGATCGGCCGAGGCGAGATGCCACTTCCCGATGTACCCCGTGCGGTAGCCCGCATCGCCGAACTCGTGGGCCAGGGTTCGGGCGTCGTTGGGCAGCGGGATCCCGTTGCGCCAGCAGCCGGTGGTGGTGGCGTACTGGCCTGTCTGGAGGGACGACCGCGCTGGCCCGCAGACCGGCTGGCAGGTGCAGGCGGTGGCGAAGTGAGTTCCCTCGGCGGCCATGCGGTCGAAGTTGGGCGTCAGGCCCATGGGGTTGCCGTGGACTCCCGTGGTATCCCATCGCTGCTGATCGGTGAAGAACACGATCACGTTCGGCGGACGCTTGGGCATGGTGTGGCCTCCTCGCCGGTGGACCGGCGAGTGGTGTTTCGCCGCGGACGGGCGGCATCCGTCTGAATCCGGGAGGAGGTAGGGGCGGAGAGACCAGGGATCCCAGCCTCCCCGCTAGTGCTACTCGTCCGTACCCGGCGTGTCGGTGGTGTCGGCGGGCTCCGGCGGTTCGATCGGCTGAACATGAAGCTGCCGCAGCTCCCCCGTCCTGGCATCGATGGTGGCCCAGCCTCTGCTGTCACCTGATGTGAAAGCGATGTGGTAGTGAATGTCGTTGGGGCCGTGGAACAAGTAGGTAGCCAACCGATCGCGTGCGACCGAAGAAGGCCGTTCGGCGATCACTTGGTAGTCAGGGCCCAACTCGTCGCGGAGGGCTGCGAGGGCTTCATCGTAGCTGACCGTCGGCTCGGCATCTAACAGGTTATGGCATAGATATTGAC
>WJIW01000031.1 GCA_014730065.1 Armatimonadia bacterium
GGACGTCGCCGGGCCTGCATTCCTCCGCGTCGACCCATGCCTCGAGCGTGAAACCCTCTCGCTGGCTGAGATCGGGCCACCGAAGCTCGCCGCTCTCGCCTCCTGCGAACTCCGCCACACGTCCCTCGCGGGGCACCCCGGTAAGCTCGTGCTGCCGCCAAACCCCGCGCAGCAGCTCCCAATCGACGGGGTGCACCCGTGCCGTGACCTTGTTCGTCTCGCTGATGAAGATCTGGCCGCCGTCCTCGATGAAGTCCGGATAGCCGATCCGAACGGTGGGGTCGTCGTCGTACAGGCAGATCTCCGGCTCACTCCAGTGAATGTACCCGTCGCGCTCGATCCCGCCCGAGAGCCAGTACGGGTTGCGCCGGCTGAAGTCCTTGCCGCCGTAGTTGTAGTAGAGCAGCAGGTACTTGCCGTTGCTGAACTTGCGCACGAAGGCGGGGCCGCGGGGGTTCTTGATGACCCGCCCCTCGGGGGAGTAGCGCGCATGGGCGGGGGTCGTCCAGGTCCGTCCGCCAGCCCTGCTGTAGGCGGCCGCAAGGTGTCCGTTGACGGTACGGTAGGTGCAGTAGAGCGATCCATCGGAGAGGGCCACCAGGTTGTGCTCCTCGGCGATGGAGCCCGCCGGGGCTCGGAGCCCCACATCGCCTTCGGGCAGGAGCGTCCACCGGACATCCGAGGGCTCCTCGGCGGTGAGTACGTTGTCGCTCCGCAGGAACCATCCCTCTGTCTCGTCCACGAGCCACTTGCCGATCTTGGAGAACCCAAGCCAGACCGTGCCCTCGTGACTCATGGGCTTGCCCACGCCCCAGAAGAACTGCTCATCGCCGCCCACGTCGTTGCCTCGATCGGCCTCGGTCTCGCGGAGCGGAATGGTCCACCGCCGCTCGGACCAGGTGCGGCCGCCATCGTCGGAGACCTTGCATACATAGTCGCCCAGCATGTCGGCCCGTCGCTCCTGACCGCCGATGGTCCGGAAGCCGCGGGTGTTGCGCACGTAGAAGGCGTACACCCGCCCCGATGGCGTCAGGAGCGGCATCACCCAAGACGCCTCGGGGGGGCCGATGGGCTCGATGTCCGTCAGCTCGGACCATGTGTGGCCCTGGTCGGTACTGCGGGTGGAGACGACATGCTGCCGCTGGTCACCCTCCTGGCCGGGTCCCGTGGTCATGGTGCAAAGCCAGGTGCCGTCATCGAGCACGACAACATAGGGCTGGTCGCAGTAGCCCTCGGAGGGGATCTCCCAGCCGGTGGCGATGTTCCGAAGATCCTGGGTGGGCTGGCCGATGGCCGTGGTGGCAATGAGGAGTGCGATCAAGGCGAGTCACGCCCCTTCCGTCCGAGGGCGCGTGTTCGGTCCGTCACCGCCTCAGGCCTCCAGAAGCTCCTCGCCCTCGATCAGGTCCTCCAGGGCGGCGGACGTGGCCCGGACGGTGTCGATCTCTTGGGCCAGCTCCTGCCGCTCCCGGCCGCTGGCTCCGCGCTCGGAGGTGGCGAACTTGAGGACCCGGGTCTGGAGGCCCTGGAGGGTGGTTTGGATGTTGAATATGGCCGCCTCGCAGCGGCTGGCCGCGCGCTCCAAATCGTCCATGTCCGCCAGCCTGCGCTCGACCGACGCGATGGCCTCGTCGAGCTGCCGACGCACCACCCCATCCTCGGCCTCGTCCCGCTGGCGGATGAGGCTATCACGCTCCTCCTCGATGCCCGCCACGTCGGCCTTGTCCCGGTGTTCGAGGGCGCGCTGGTAGCTCTGGGCGAGGCGGATGGCGCGGCCTGCCAGGTCCGACACTTCGTCGACGACAGGCGCCAAGGAGTTCCGCACCTCGGCGCCACCGGTGCGCATCATCCGCCGGATGTCGCCCTCCAGCGCTACCACGCCCTCGGCCAGCTCCCGAGCCCGTCCGCGCAGGTCACTAGGGATCCTCCGCGTGCCCCTGGGCTGCCGGGGCTCGCGGCCCCACGAGAACATCAGCACCCCTGCGACGCCGAGGTAGAGGAGTAAGGAGACGAAGAAAGCGCCTTGCCGAAGCATGGGTAGGAACACCAGGCCCACGGCCAGCCCCACGAAGGCCAAGGGGTGGAGCAGGGCCTTGGTCAGAAGGTCGCCCGTGGAAGGGCCCGTCTTCTGTGGGTCGCGGTCAGCCATGGGACCATCCCGTCGTCGAGCGCTTCTCCGGACGGCTGGCGAGGCCTGGGGTCGCGCAAGGCTCAGCGAGCTGCGGCCCGCCCTACCGTCCGTAACCGCCGCCGCTGGGCGGAATCGAGCCTCGACCACCCATCGCTCCACCGGGCTGTGCGGGCGCACCGGGCTGCTGGCCCTGGCCGGGCTGGCCGCCCATACCGGGCTGACCCATTCCCGGCTGTGCGCCCATTCCGGGCTGTGCGCCCTCCTGGGGCCGTTGACCCGAGCCGGGGATCATGCCACGGCCTTGCTCGTTGGTCGCGCCCTCGGACGCCTGTTCGACCCACTCGCGGCCTGTGGTGTTGGCCGCTTGGACCTGCTGGCGCTTGAAGAGGGAGTACCCGCCGATGACGACAACCATGCCGAGGACGATGAGCCAGAGGCGCCACATGGTTCTGACGCGCTCCTCCTTGTTCTTGGCTCCCCACCAGCTCTTGAGCCAGGTGCGGCCTTGGTCGAGGATGCCTTGCTCTTCGGGTGCGGGCGAATCAGCCATCATGACCTCCGGGTCGAGAGCTCTGCTCTCTACGGTCGACGCCAGTCGATCACATCGAGAGACAACATGCTGCCCTTCATCGCCTTGGCGTGGCTGTCGGCGAAGAGGACATTCATCATCCCATTATGCCGCTCGATACCGAAGGGACCTCCCCCACTCAAGATCGATTGCATCCAGATCTGGTGAGTGATGGGCGGAGACATGTACCAGTTCTCGTTCGGGCCGGAGACGGGCTGCACGTTGGTCTCCATCAGCACCGCCTTGTCGGCCGATCGATCGATGGACCCGAGGGTGGATGAGTAGCCCAGGAAGGGCGGGATGCCAAGGCCGGGGTTCGCCACGTACATCACATCGGCGGGGTACCAGTTCAGCCCGATGCCGCCCTCGCAATTGTAGGCGTCGGGGGGCGAGTATGGTGAGGGTTGCTCATATCCATAGAACTGGGTCAGAGGTGCGCTGGGGCACTTGTAGATCTGGGTGTTCTTGACGTACGGCATCAGAATCTCGGCCCACCAGATGTCGCCGAACTGGCCGAACTGGTTGGTGGTCTGCCCCGCACGGATGGGTAGGAGCCTCTCATCGTAGTCCATGGTGTACATCATCCACGCCGTGCCGACCTGCTTGGTGTTGGAGAGGCAGGAAGTCTGGCGGGCTTTCTCCCTGGCCTTGGCGTAGACGGGGAAGAGCATGGAGGCCAGGATGGAGATGATGGCCATGACGACGAGCAGCTCGATGAGGGTGAATCCCCTCCTGGGGCCATGGATCATGCTTGCGACCACCTTTCCGAAGCCCCGGCCGTCCCCAGAAGGGCAACCGCGGACTCGGGTCCACGGTTCTCCCCCGGCGATGAGTCTCCTGGCGCGGAGACGCGGCGAGAGGATCTCCCGCGACTTCTGTACTCCGTATACCCTTATTCCGGTGCGCTTTGAGATGTCGACCGTTTCAGGGGCTCTGCGGCAACCCAGGGGCAGGCGTTCGCCCGCCGGGAGTAGAATGCGCCCTAGTAAGGGTATTAGGTCTTCAGACGCGGCGGGCGGGCGGAGTACTCGATACACTGCCATCTGCCGCGCGAAGGGAAGGAAGGGATCCCGCGGATGTCCACTGACGACAAGCACGGCGGGGCCGGCGGCGGACCACTGAAGAGGTCGGGGCTCGTGGGCCCGGCGCTGGAGCGGCTGGAGCAGCAGGTAAGGCGCGAGTTCCGCGAATCCCTCGAGGAGATCGTCAACGATCCCGACTCGCCCCGAGGCGCCCTGGCCCGGCGGGTGGCCTCCCCCGAGGACCTACAGTCCCTCGCCGACGACCCGCCCCAGGATCTGGTGGCCGTCCTCGGGCCCGTCCTGTGTCCCATGCTGAACTGGGTCCGGATGTTCGATCCCCAGCGCATCCGCAAGGGTAAGAAGGGCTGGGAGCCCACCGAGAGCTTCGAGCGCGGCCAGCGAGCCTTGCTCAACGGGTGGTACGAGGACGCCATCGAGGCCTTCAAGCAGACGGTCGAGCGGGACAACCCCGAGGACTTCGTCTCCCTGTTCGGTCTCGGCCAGCTCTACATCTACTGGGAGGGCGATCCCGAAGCGGCCCTCCCCTTGCTGGAGCGGGCGGCCCGGTACGCCGTGCCCATGAATGCCCAGGCATGGATGAAGCGTTTCGCCGCCGAGTCCTTCCTGGCGTGCGCCGACCTGCACGTACAGCTCGAGGGCGACTACGACCTGGCCCTGAAGCAGCTCGACAATGCCGAGCAGCTCACTGAGCCCCGGCCCGAGATCGACTTGGCCCGGGCGAAGATCGCGGCCAAGGCAGGCCGCCAGCAGGAGGTCAGCCCCGCCATCCGGCGCGCCGTCGCCTCGGAATGGCTGTACGCCGTTCAGGTGGCCCTGGATCCCGAGTTCCCGCCGGAGATCTTCGAGCAGGTTATCAATGCCCTGGACGGCGAGCGCGAGCGAGTCCGGGAGGAGGCGGCTGCTGGTGCTGAGGCGGCGCGCACCAAAGCCGATGCCGCCCTGGAAGGCGTCGACCTGGAGTACGGCAGCTCGGCCCTGAAGGACGCCGCGAGGAAGGTCGAGGACCGGGTCGCCAAACTCGATGAGGCGAGCACCGGGCCCGCCGCCAGTCTGCTCAAGGACCTGGCGCAGGCCGAGAA
>WJIW01000290.1 GCA_014730065.1 Armatimonadia bacterium
GGGCGGTCGGAGCCTCCCCGCTCCCAAGCGCGTACGCGGGCGCCTGGCCTGCCCAGCTTGCATTCCACCATCACCAAGGTGCGCTGGCCCTTGAGGATGACGTCGGCTTCCGTATGATAGCCCCTCCACGGCTCTGCCCGCTTGAGAGCGGCCCTGATCTCCGGCAGCGATTCGACGGCGTCCCAGGCGCGGTGCCAGTACAGCACCTGATACTCATCTTCCAGCCCCAACGCGCGGGCGACCACGTCCATGTGACCGGTGCGCTCCAGGGTGCGGAACAGGTTCCACGAGAGAGCGTCCTCGCTGTTCTCGCTGGTCAGGCAAAGCCGGCCCAGAACAGAGGTGTTGGCCCCGAAGATATCCCGGCTGGCCTTCCAGGCCAGGGGAGATGCGCCGGCGTCCACGACGATGTTGTCGCGCCAGTCGTCGTAGACCTTGACGCCGGAGCTGGTGACGGTGTGCGGCTCGTCCGGCTCCGGCTCGTCGAGCGTCATCGGGAGCGCCGGTTGCTCCGCCGCCAGCAAGGGATCGTATGTCAAGTAGTAGCCAGGCGGCAACGGCACCTCGATAGCGATTGGAGTCTCCCAGCTACCTATCATCTCGCGCTCGATTGCCTGCGCCACCGCTTCCTCTGGTGAGGTGGCAAAGACTACCGCATAGTGACGGATACCCTCGACGTGATAGACTTTCAGCGGCATACACATAACTCCTGGCTCATCGGGTTTTCGAAGCTCAACCAGCTATCGGCAGTATGCGTTCCACATACGGAACGCATCACGCGAAACTCCAAACATCCCTATTCGTCAGCCCGTAAGCCCAGCGAAGAGGTGAGCGCCGAGGTGCCTCAGATGCGCAATTAGGGTCGTCACCTCATCGGGGGTGATGGAAACCTTACGCCCGACGACCGCTTGCGCATCCTCGGAAGCATTGATGTATGCCTGATCCACAACGCCCATCTTGTGGGCAAACAGGTGCCTCTTTTGAAAGCATCGGCTGACGAATTCCCATTCATTGGCATCCAGACTGCCAGAAAGGCTGATGTCGAAAAGCTTCTGGACGCGCTGATCTGCCCTGGCGAGGTTCTGGAAGGATATGTTCTGAGCTCTCCCTGGATTCGAGGCGGAGGCCGCGTGGACTGCACATAGCTCGCGGCCAAACCCATCGAAGGCGGAGACCGCATTTCCCAAGGCATCGGCGATCAAGTATGCGGAGAAATCGCCGTCTTCTCCGCCGGCGAGGGTCACCTGCTTCTCGGCTAACTCAAGGTTCTTGTGCAGGATCTGGATCGAGTTGTGAGTTCGACAATCAGGGCAGTATGCGAACACGCCATAGATCGCATACACCAGGGTGCAAACGTCGCACGTGACCTTGGTCTCCAGTCGTTTTTCTTGGTAGTAGTGGATGGGGTGTGGATGTCCCTTGTATTCCATCCTGAGCTGGATGAAGCTACCACGGGAAGCCCGCCGCAGCTGCTTGTCCATCTCTCGAAAGTCCTGCTGCAAAGCTCTTGAGATTTGGTTGAAGGCCACGGATCTGACATATTCTATCTGATCCTGCGTCCAGAACTGATCGGGACTGGCAGTGTGCCCGCAGTACGGGCAATGGCAGGGCAGATTCTCCCCCTTCAAGCCGGTTCCCAGTTTGATCTTGAAGTAGCCCAGGCAGTCAGGATTTGGACACTCTCGACCCGTCAACCCATCCTCGTCCGAGGGAATCGATATGATCATCTGATCACCAAGTCGTTCCAGGTGTCTCATAGTGCCTCCAACTTCCCATTGTCTGGGAGATGCTGCTTCAGCGCGCCCTCCACTGCCGCAGCCGCTTCTGGCATTCGGCCTGAGGTAGGCGGCTTCCTCGCTCCAGCATCTGAGCCAGCGCCTGGGCAGCCTGCCCCCGAGCGACGATCCCAAGGCGCACCATCTCGTCCAGCACCCACAATGTGCCGTGCGTCGCCACGTCCTCCTGGCCGGCCACCTCCGTCAGATGCCGGTCCCCGGTGAGAAGGGTGGCCTTCTGCACCCGGGCCAAGACCAGGGTAAACAGATCGTTGGCGGAGACGGCGCGGTAGCGCGCCCGTAGCGCGGCTACCTCCAGAACCTGGTCACCTGTCAGCTCTACGCTTGTCAAGCCACATTCCACCAGCATCTCACCATCCGGCTCGTCCAGTTCGGCGATGATCACATCCGGTGCAACCAGACTGAACGGGAGGCGAAAGAGTTCTTGCAGCAACCCACCGACGTGCAGGTCGATCAGGATGTTGGCGTCAACGATGTACAGCGGCGGGGAATCCTGCATGCTGTTCCGCCTCCTCCTGATAGAATTGCGCCAGGGGCATGCCTAGCAACTCGGCGACGCGGGACTTGGAGACTAGGTCCTCGGCCATAGCGCGCAGTACCAGCCGCTTCATGCGCTCCGGCTCCTCCAGCGGGATCTGGTCGCCCGGTTCATCGCGGTGCCAGCCCTTCCGGCGGAACTCGCGAAAGAGCCGCGTGGCGGCCGATTCGGAGAGAACCCCCAGGTTCTTGGCCCGGTAGATCCAAGCCTGCATGCTCAAACCGTACTTGTGCTTGAGCAGATGCAGTTCGTGGAGGCCCAGCGTCTGCCGCCGGTCGCCCAGCTCGAAGCGGGCCACCGGCTCCGGCACCAGGAAAGCCCCGGCGAAGCGGTAGGCCGCAGCCTCTTCATCCACACCCTCGGCGATCTCCAGCACCAGGTGTCCCAGTTCGTGAGACAGGTTGAAGCGCTGGCGATCTCCAGGAACGCGCGGACTCTGCGAGTCCGTGTGCTTCACGACGATGACCGGTATGGTATCATCCACCCAGAAGGTGAGGGAGTCGAAATCCTGGTGACCCTCTATCAATCCGACCTTGATCCCGCGATCCTCCAACACCTCCACCAGGCTCTCGATGGGAGCCAAGCCCAAGTCCCACCCCTCGCGCAGTTCGATGGCGACTCGCTCTACCTCGTCCAGGGAAGTTACGCGGCGGTTGAGGTCTGGAGGCAACTCGAACTCCGGCGGCCCGCCGAAAAAGCTCTCGACGTCCAGGTATCGCTCCAGCCATTCCTGGATCTGGGCGATAATGGCCCGCTCTTGCTTGCGCGGCAACGAGGTTCGGCGGCGATACGCCGGTGCGCTGACCGTGACGGTGACTGGACGCAGAAAGAACTCGGTCTTGACATCCAGTGCCCGTGCCAGGCGGATCAGCACGCCGGAGCTCGGCATATCCAGATCGCGCTCGTACTTTGAGATCGCCATCGCGCTTACCTCCGCCGCCTCTGCCAGATCCCGCTGACTGAGGCGTGCCGCGTGCCGCGCTATTTTCAACCGCTCCCCTATGCTCATCACAACACCTCCGCTACACACCTAGATTGCCCTCAAGCACGACCATCAAATGGACACACTTTTTTCTTTGACCCCTGCCGCCCGCGTGTGCAGGTAGCAGGGGCCGCCGGTAATCCGTGCTGCTGCCGGCACCCGTCCCGTCTCGCTCAGTTCGGCGTCGAGCGGCGATGGGACTTCACCGGCACGCTCCTACGCTTTCCACCGGGTTTCTTGCGCTTGCGTGGCTTTACCGACACGATCCTCTTGCCTTTTCGCGTCCTGGCTATTCGCAATCACCTCCTCTATCGGTTTACATTATACACCTTTTCCGTATGTTTGTAAACCGATTGCGATACTGGTAGAGCCCGGACACTCTGACGGCAGAGAGGTGCACTTTCTGGAACAGCCGACTTATCATCCTGGTCAGCCCGGTGTATAATACCGCCAATGCCAGATGGCCTTGTTATGCCGCGTGCTTTTTGACAGGGCCTGAGAATCACACTTACCCAACAC
>WJIW01000291.1 GCA_014730065.1 Armatimonadia bacterium
CCTCGAAGCCTATCTGGACGGGTACGGCCGCGCCCGCCGGGAGCTGGGCGCCGAGTTCGCCCGCGGCGAGCTCCGCCAGAAGGGCAAGAGCCTGTACCTGGAGTTCGACCGCGGCCGGGGCCCCGAAGAGGCCGTATGGCGGATCCGCGATCGGAACGGCCGCATCAGCCTCGAGCCGGGTGACGACGAGGCCCGAGCCCTGGAGGGCCGTCCTCCCCGTCCTACCGTCCCGTCAGTAGATGAAACTGGTCGATGATCTCGCCCTCGAGATCGAGGGTGGTGACGATGATCGCGTCGGCACGCACGTCCACGCGGCAGTAGTGGTGGACTTTGGCGGTCACGTCGCCCTCGATCATCATCCCCGTGTTCTCGGGGTCATACAGAGGCGCTCCCCCGCCACCGGTGATCACCTGGGTCACGCCATCGCGGTACGTGCGATAGTACATGTGATCATGGCCGGTGAAGACGAGCCGAACGCCCGACTCCTTGAGGATGGGCAGGAGCTTCTCCCGGATGGGCACACACGAGCCATTGGGCCCGGGGCTCCACAGGGGCCGGTGGAGCATGACGATCTTGAAGCTCTGGGGCCGCTCGGACAGGAACTGCCGGGCCCAGTCGTACTGTCGCTGGTCGCCCATCACCAGGGACTCGCTGTCGAGCATGGCGATGCGCACCTCACCGGCATCGAAGCCGTAGTAGGTGGCATCCTCGCTGACATCGGGCGGGATCCCCTGCATCTGGGCCATGGCGCGCACGGCATTGCTCCGCGGGAGGTCGTGGTTGCCGATGGCGGGGCAGAAGGGCATCCGAAGCCGAAGGGGCTCGGTGATCTCCAGGAACTGCTCCCACAGCGCCCACTGGGAGCCGTCGCCGATCATATCGCCGGTGTGGCAGACGAAGGCGGCGTCGGTATGCTGGGCTAGCTGCTCCACGCAAGCGCGGTGAACGTCGGGGAAGGACCTGGTATCGCCGTAGACCAGGAAGGCCATCTCGGCGGGCGGGTTCTGGGGCGTCTGCATGCCCGCCGGCTGGGCCTCCGGCTGAACGGGATCGGCTGCCGGGGCCGGAGCGGACGCAGTGGACGGGGCAGTGGCGGCGACGGACTCCTCGGGCGCATCCCCACCGCAGCCCAGCAGCGTGCCGAGGCTGAGAGCGAGAAGGATGAAGCAGGACGCGATGGCGCGGTCCCTCATCGGTATCACTCCTTGGCGGCCACGCCCAGACCTCGCTCAGCGTAGCCTCGGATCCAGTGTACATCATCCTCGGGCAGCTCGACCTCGGTTTGCTCCAAGGCGGCGGCCAGCCGGCGACTGCCCTTCAGTCGGCCCGGATCGGTGGCGATCCGCCCCATCTCGCCCCGTAGGGCCAGCTCGAGATTGCGGTCGCCCTCCCTGCGTGCGGCGGTGATGGCCCGGCCCATGGCCTTCATCACCGGCAGGAGCGCGGCCCGGTGGAGCCATAGATAGAGCACCAGGGGCTCTTCATCGACGGCATCGCGTAGCTCGGCCAGGGCCGCCTGTCGCTGTCCCGCTTCGAGATGGACCGATGCCAGCACCAGCCGGGCCTCCCAACGATCGAAGGGGTTCACCGTCTTCGACCCCCGCTCGGCCAGCTTGCGGGCAGGCTTCAGCTCGCCCAGACTGAGGTAGATCCAGCCCGCCAGGATAAGCCCCTCGGGCTCCGCATCGAACCCGTCCGCCGGACGTTTGGGCTCCGGGCGACGCGTGATGGCACGACCGAACCGGGCCAGCGCCCGCCCCGTGGCCTGCTCGAACTCCTCGGCCGCCGAGGCGCGCTGCTCCTCCAGCGCCCGGCGCACCCATGGCTCGGCCAGGTCATTGCGGCCGCACTGATGGAGGGCGGCGGCATAGCCCGCGGCGACATCGGGGTGGTCGGGCTCCTCGGCCCGGAGGTCGGGCAAAGCCTCAAGCATGCCGATGGCGTCCCCCTGGTCGTACGCCTCATGCAGGTGTTTGCCGGCTGGGCTGGCGTGGCCGTGGTCATCCGGATCAACGGGATCGCCCGGGGCCGGCACCTCCAGGTCCTCGGGCAGGGGCGCGTAGGCGGGCCCTTCATCCCGCCATCGGCGGAGGAACAGCTCCATGGCTAGGGCCGTGGTGTCCGTTTGCTCGAAGATTCCGTCGGTCACCAGGCCCGCCAGAGCCTCGCCGTACTGGCCCTTCATGCCCTTGGCCAGGTGGAGCAAGGTGGGGGCCATGGCGTTGTCGGGGGCTAGCTCCAGGGTACGCCTTGCCGCCTTGAGGGCCTCATCGGGCTCCTCGGCCAGGAGTGCGTACCGGGCCAGGAGGGCGTGTGCCGCCGGTGCATCGGAGCTGATCTCAGTCGCCCGGCGGGCGGCGCTCAACGCCGCTCGTGGGTCCGTCGGCGCCGCGGCCGCCGCCAGGCGGAGGAAGACCCGGGCATCCCCGGGAGCTCCCTTGTGGGCCTCCTCGAACTTCTGCGCGGCTTCGCGCACTCGGCCTTCGGCGGCCAGGCGCTCACCCTCGACCATCAGCGTGTCACTGCGAGCCAAAGCGTACATTCCCTCCTCGTGAAGCCCGGCGTCTCAGTGGCGGGTCATGCCGGCCTCGCCCGGCTCTCCGCCCACATTCCCGATGATCTCCACGGGGCCATCGGTCTCGGTGACAACCATCTCCCCCGAGCGGAACCGGTTTCCGATGATGGTCGCCGAGGCCGCGTCCTGACCCAGCCGGATCGCCAGGCCTTCGGCCATGAAGTCCGAGCCCTGGCAGATCAGCGCGCCCCGCCGCACGTCGATGCACGGCTTCTCGGGGTCCCACTCGTCGAAGTGACATGTCGACAGGAAGACCGTACCCCTGCCTTCCAGCACCATCTGCGAGCCCGCTCCCGCCGGCCCCCAGAACCCGCAGTTCGAGAGCTTCACGGGTCCGCGGTTGGTCTCTCGGATCTCGAAGCCCGACATGAACTGGCAGTTCTCGAAGGCGATGCCGGCGTGGGCCTGGACCTTCTCCACCAGAACGGCGACCGGCCCGAGGTCCGAGCCGCTACGGGTGATCACCACATTGGCCACCCCGCCCACAGGGGTATCGGTCTGGATGAACCGGAAGCCGATCTTGGCCCAGATCACGAAGCAGCCGGTCATGTACTCCCAGTCGGTGCGGCCGATGATGAAGCCTTCCAGGTTCTCCCGGGTGTATGCCTCCAGCATGGCATGGCCTCCCTCCGGGAAGCCGTACTTCTCGGGCACCCTCCACCAGTAGACGTTGTGGACGTGGACGTTCTCCACCCGGCCGATGTCCGTGCATTGGTCGATGAGCACACCCCTCCGGGCACAGCACATGTGGACGTTCCGGAGATGGTGACCCTCGTTATGGTAGGTGCCGCAGTCGATGCCGTTGTAAGCGTTGGCGATGGTCACGTCGATGACGTTGTAGTGTTGGCCCCGGCCCTGGATGGTCCAGGGATAGGGCTGGATGTCCTCGACCTTCTGCTCGGGATAGATGATGGTAACGCCCTTGAGGGTCGAGCCCGTCTGAAGGCTGATGAAGGGATCGGCGGTCTCGTCGCCCCGGCCCGAGTATGCGAGCAGCGTCGTCCCCTTGTCGGTCTGGGATGTGTGGGGCCCGAGCCAGCTTCCCTCCAGGGCGACTCCCGGCGGAAGGGTCAAGGTGCCCTCGATGCGGTACTCGCCGGGGGGCAGCGACAGAACCCCACCCGTCTCGCCCAGGTCGTCCAGCGCCGCCTGAAGCGCCGCGGTGCAGTCCGTCTCGGGGTCGGCGACGATGCCGAGCTCCTCCAGTTCCACCGCGGTCGCCTCCCCGTGAGCCTGGGCGCCGAGCAAGGCCAATCCCATGGCAATCCATGCTACCTTCACCTGTCGTTCACCTCCTGGGCGCTGCCGCGCCCAGGGCTAGGTTCCTGCTCCTCGTGAGCACTCCTGCCGTGGCGGGAGGCTCGACCGGCGGGCGGGCGAATGCCAAGGCACACGGCCAGCGGGCCGTCGGAGGTGACCGAGTGCGCGTTCTGTGGATCTCGCTACTGCTTTGGTTGACCGCATCGGCGGCGATGGCGGCCGATCTGCCCGGCCAGTCGGTGATCGACGACTGGCGGCGGCACGACGAGAGCCGGCTCCGGGAGCTGGTGGAGCCGGGCACGCTCCGGTTCCCCGGTGAGTGGGTCGAGTGGCCGGGCCTGCGCGCCACCGCTGGCGAAGACATCCCTCTGACCTCCCGTCCGCCCTCGCTCGACGGCGGCCTGAGCGACTCCTGCTGGCGGTCTGCCCTGGCCTTCCCTCCCTCGGCGCCCCACGAGCCTGCCTTCAAGCTGTGCCATGACCTCGAGCGACTCTACATCGCCGCGGAGCTACCCGTCTGGGCCTCCCCCATGTACCGAGGCAACCCGACCGGCATGGATGCCGCGGGCGCGGTGGATGGCATCAAGAACGGCCGCTACGGCTTCCACACCGGCGGCGAGCCCGCTCCCTGGTGGCAGGTGGACCTGGGAAGCAGCATGCGCCTGGACCGAGTGGTCATCTACAACCGGCTCGACTACGCCCCCGGCCTGCACAATGCCAACCACATCCGGGTCCTACTCTCCGTCGACGGTGCCGCATGGGACCTGGCCTACGAGCACGATGGCGAGTTCTTCGGGGGAATGGACGATACGGGCCCCCTGACCGTCGACCTGGGTGGCGCAGAGGCCCGGTACGTCCGGCTCCTGGTCCCCACCACGACGGGCGTGCTCTTCCACCTCGATGAGGTCGAGATCTATGCCGACGGCGCTCCCGACACGAATGTGGCTCTACACAAGCCAGCCAGCCAAAGCTCCCTCAGCCCCTGGTCCACCGGCGGCACGAACGCCGGTTACCTACTGCGCCTGGGCGCCATGGCGGTCAGCCTTGTCGACGACGAGGTCAGGGTCAACGGCCAGCCGCACGCCGAGTCCGCCGTTGCCACGACCGACGAGCGTATGTGTGTGGAAGTAGCGCTGCCCCTTGGTGAGGGCGCTGCGGACTTCCCCGGCACGATAGCCCTTGGGGCGGGCGGGCCCCGGTCCGTGGGCTTGGGCTCGCCTTGGACGATCGAGTGGCCCGAGAGCCCGGCCATAGGCTACGGCCGGAACGACCTGGGCCTCACCTTGGACGCGGACGGGCAGCTCACGACACCCCTGCGGCTGGAGATCGAGGTCATCGCGCTCACTCGCGACGGGCTCCGCCGGGAGGTGGCGGAGGTGCTCGCCCTAGACGAGCCCGGACCCATACCAGCGCCCATCCGAATCGACCACGAAGGCGCCGTCGCCATCACACTGAGGGCCACCCAAGGCGGTTTCGTGCGCGAGCAGAGCCGTGCCGCCTTCATCCCGCCGGTGCAGCGGAGCCTGGACCGGGCCCACCGGTTGCTGCTCGATGCCGGGCGGAGCCGGAGCGACGACTTCCTGGCCCTCGAAGCCCGCGCCGAGGAGCTGGCGGAGGAGGAGATGGAGGCCGGGCCCAAGCCAGCCAAGAGGGACGCGCTGTACCTCGAGGCCCGGGCGGCGGCTCGGGAGATCGCCCTCTCCTCGCCCGAGATGGACTTCGACCGGCTGCTCTTCGTGAAGCGCTTCACCCAGCAGCCCTACCCCGACGTGTGCTTGAACCACATGCCGTGGGTCTCCCGACCCGGCGGCGACCTATGCGTCCTCTCGCCGGTCAGGCCGAGCGGAGAGGTGCGGCCCATCATCGACGGCCAGCTCGGTCCCGGCCACGTCCACGGTATGGACCTGCACTGGGACGGCGAGCGGATCGTGTTCGCGTACGCCCAGTCGGAGACGGAGGAGCCACACCCGCTCTGGCTCAACCGGGCGGAGAGCTACACCCTTCGCAAGATCATCGAGCCGATCCACCTGTTCGAGATCGGCGTCGACGGCGGGAGTCTGCGACAGCTCACCGATGGCGAGTGGAGCGATCTGGATCCGAGCTACCTACCCAACGGTGAGGTGGCCTTCGTCTCCGAGCGGTGCGGCTACTCGCTCCAGTGCAACGAGTACGACAAGGACGAGACGTCCTGCAACATCTACCTCCGGAAAACCGACGGCACCATCCGCCGCATGAGCGTCACCAAGGACGGCGACTACCTACCCCATGTGCTCGACAATGGGCTGCTTGGCTACACGCGCTGGGAGTACCAGGAGCGGGGCTGGGCCCACATCCAGTCCCTATGGGTTGTCCGGCCCGACGGCACCGGCGCCGATGCGGCCTTCAAGCAGCACTTCAACGACCCTTGGGCCATCGAAGAGGTGCGGTCCGTTCCCGATAGCCCGCTGTATGTGGGCATCGCCACCGGCCACCATACCCTCCCCGTGGGGCCGCTGGTCATCGTGGATCCCAACCGGGGGATCAACAATCCCGAGGGGATCCGCATCGTCTCACCCGGCGCCGAGCCCCCCATCGGCGAGGGGTCGCTAACCGGCGCCGTCGTCGAGCAGGGCGGTGTGCGCGGCAAGGGCGGGCTGTACGGCAACCCATGGGCCCTGAGCGATACCACATTCCTCGTCACCTACACCTACAGCGACCTCATGACCGACGAGCGGGGCTATGCCCTGTACCTGGCCGACGTCTACGGGACCCGGGAGCTGATCTACCGCGACCCCGAGATCTCGTGCAGCTACCCGATCCCCCTGCGCGAGCGGCCCACACCGATCCGCATCGCCGACACCGTGGACCCCTCGGCGGAGTACGCCACCTGCGTGGTCAGCAGCATCTACGACAACATGCCCGAGGTGGAGCCGGGAGCCATCAAGTACCTGCGCATCAGCCAGCGTATGGCCTGGCCCTATACCATCGAGGAGGGTGGCCACCGGTTCGAGCCCGACGTGAAGGCGGTCATGGTCAACTGGACGCCCGCCCGGGTCCTGGGAACGGTGCCCGTCCACGACGACGGCAGCGCCCACTTCCGGGTGCCCGCCGACACGCCCGTGTACTTCCAGGCCCTGGATGAGAACATGATGGAGATCCGGCGGATGCGCTCCTTCATCAGCTTCCAGCCGGGCGAGCAGCGGAGCTGTGTGGGCTGCCACGAGACCCAGGCCCGGGCGCCGGTGAATGCGCCCTTCCCCGAGGCCGCCGCATCCGAGCCCACACCCCTGACTCCCGGGCCCTTCGGCGATGGCCCTGTGAGCTTCCTGCGGGACATCCAGCCGATCCTGGATCGCAACTGCGTCTCCTGCCACGGGGGACTCTCGCCGGCGGGCGGGCTCAGCCTCGCCGGCGGCCTGACGGGGAAGAACGTGGCGTGGGATTCGATCCGGGCCATGAACCTGATCTCCCGCTCGAATGTGGGCGACGACGCCCGGATCACGGAGCCTTACGCCTTCGGCAGCACCCAGAGCAAGCTGATCGAGGTGCTGGACACCACCCACATGGACCGGGTGCGGCTGAGTGAGGAGGAGCGTCTCTCGCTCATCACCTGGATCGACCTCAACGGGCCGTACCACGGCCGGTTCATCAACAAGCGGCCCGAGGTCCAGCCGTACGACCTCACTCAAGACACCGATCTGAGGCAGCTCGTCAGCGAGACCAATGCCCGGCGCTGCGCCGAATGCCACTCACCGGGCGAGGTTAGCGGACCCGAGTGGATCGACCTACGTGACCCCGCCGCCTCCGGCTTCCTCGCCGCGCCGTTGGCCCCCAAGGCAGGCGGCAGCGGCATGTGTGGACAGTCCATCTATGCCAGTACCGATGATCCCGACTACCAGCGACTCCTGAAGGCGGTCGAGGCCGCCGTGGCCGCGGCGTGGGCCCGCCCCCGCCGTGACGTGGCGACGCTAGGGTGAGGGCAGACGACGCGCACATCGCGCGCGGAGAGGGCCCGGGGGTTAGGGCTCTTGGCCTCTACCCGCTGCTCTTCGGCGGCACGATCTGAACGCCGGGCATCTTCCTGAGCTCGGCCTCGGGGCCCGGTGGCGAATAGATGGCGAGGATCTTCAGCTCGTCCCAGCCCGTGTTGATGGTCTCGTGGTACACATCGGGCGGGATATGGACCAGGTCGCCGGGGCCCACCTGTCTGCGCTCATCGCCCACCATCTGCTCGCCGGTGCCGCTGATGATGTACAGGATCTCCTCCACACCGGGGTGGTTGTGGGACTCATGTCCCTTGCCCGGCGCCAGTAGCACCACGCCCGCACTGAACCGCTCCGCCCCCGTGACGCGCGGCTCGCTCATCCACTTGAGGGATCCCCAGTCGAAGACCTGGGTCTCGACCTGATCGGGTGTAACGAAGCGCTTTCCATTGGTCTCGCTCATGTGCTCGCCTCCCGGTTCTGCTCTGGGGAAGCCCTTCCGTGCCATCGGCCCGTTACCTACCCCGGTTGCGGCCGTCTGGGAGACAGGGGATCGAGAAGCAGCGCAGGGGCCTCTTGTTCACCGCCGAAACGCCCCCCGTCGGGCCATCGCCTCAGGCCCCGCGGTGGGCTCGTTGCGCCAGATCCGAGGAGGGACACTATGTCGGCACCATCGGGCGACCCCCGCGCGCTATGCGCGGAGGCCAGGGAGCACCTCGCATCGGGCAAGATCGCCGAAGCTGAGCAGGCGGCGCGTCAGGCCATGGCCGCCGACCCCCAGATGCCCCAGGCACACGTGCTTCTGGGAATGGCCCTGACGCGCAGTGGCAGCACGTCGGAGGGCATCGAGCATCTCCGGAAGGCGGTCGAGCTCGACCCTTCGAGCCGTACGGCGAGAGCCAACTTAGCCATCGCCCTGGAGCGTGGCGGGCAGGAGAGGGACGCGCTTCCACTGTGGCGTGAGCTGGCCGACGACGACCCTTCGGATAAGCGCGCTACGGAAGCCGCGAAGCGCCTCGCTACACGCCTCGGCGAGCCGGCTCCCGCAGCGCCGCCCCAGGCCTGGGACCCGTTGCAGGACTCGGGCCCCGTCCCGCCCCCGCCG
>WJIW01000292.1 GCA_014730065.1 Armatimonadia bacterium
CTCCGGATAGGGTCAGGACCTCCGACACATCATCCACCATGCACCCGACGACCTGGCCCGACATCTCCACCACAACGATCCGGTTCTCGGTCTCTTCCCCCCGAGGGAGACTGAAGCGCTCCCTGAGATCGATCACCGGGATCACCATCCCGCGCAAATCGATGACGCCGCGGATGAACGACGGCGCCCTCGGTATCTGCGTGATCGACTCCATGGGGATGATCTCGCGAACGTTCTCGATTCGGACGGCGAAAGTCTCCTCGCCGATCTCGAAAACCACCACTTGCATGTCGCTCGCCTTCTTCGTCTGAGCGAGGGCGGGCTGAGACATCGAACTGCCCCTTTCCAGGAGAATCCACTGCCATGTGGGGGTCGACTCGCCGGTGTCTGCTCAATGCAGGTAGAGCGCATCCTGCTCCGGCGATAGTCACGTCGCCCCGCACGCAGGATTGTATGCCTCACCTGCCGCCGAGCTGGGGTGAATCATCGTGGGGAGTGGATTCCAGGTCCGAAGTCTCGTTTTCGTTGTCCGTGGAACTCGCCAACCCAGTGTGGGGGATCCACGGCACGCGCTGTGGGGATGAGCGCGCTGGGTCTGGACGCTAGCTCTGCGGCCTTCGCTGGGGGCCCACCCGGCGCATCACGAGCCAGCCGCCGATGCCGGCGATCAGGGAGCCGCAGAGGATGCCGGCCTTGGATACATCGTGGCTCTCGCTTCCGGCGAAGGCCAGGCCGGCGATGAACAGAGCCATGGTGAAGCCGATGCCCGCCAGCCAGCCCAGACCGTACACGTGTCGCCAGCGTAGGCCGTTGGGCAGATCGGCCATCCGAGTCTTCACCGCGACCCACGCAAACCCGAGGACACCCACCTGCTTGCCCACCACCAGGCCACCGATGATGCCCAAGGCGACGGGCTCCATTAGGTTGGGCAGGAGCGTGGAGTTAATCACCACGCCCGCATTCGCCAGGGCGAACACGGGCATGACGATGAAGCTCACCCACGGATGCAGACTGTGCTCCAGGCGCTGTAGGGGCGTTTGAGCATGATGGCACGAGTCCTCCAAGGCCTGGATCAGGGCTCGCTGCCTTGCGTTGGTCAGAATGGAGCGCCCCGTCTCACCGGCCTCAGCGAAACCCTCCACGAAGCGCCGCCCGGCATGGACGAAATCGCCGCCGTCGATGCGCGTGCGGGCGGGAATAGTCATGGCCCCAAGCACGCCCGCCAGCGTGGGGTGGATCCCCGACTTCAGCAGCGCCACCCACAGGCAGAGACCAAGCATGCCGTAGACCATGGCACTCCGGAACCCGGCCCAGTTCAGGAAGATCATCAGCAACAGGAAGAGCCCGCCCAGGGCCAAGGCCATCAGCGATAGCTGCTCGGTGTAGAAGATGGCGATGACCAGAGTCGCGCCGATGTCGTCCACAATGGCCACGGCGGTGAGGAACACTTTGGCCGAGGCCGGTACTCGATCACCCAATAGCGCCAGGACTCCCAGGGCGAAGGCGATGTCCGTGGCCATGGGGATCCCCCAGCCCCGGATGGCCTCCGTGCCCTGGTTGAACACCACGTAGATCACCGCGGGGACCGCCATGCCGCCGATGGCCGCGGCGATGGGCAGCGCCGCCTGGCGGGGCTTGGAGAGCTCGCCCACCAGGATCTCGCGCTTGATCTCCAGGCCGACGACGAAGAAGAAGATCGCCATCAAGCCGTCGTTGATCCAGAGCAGCAGGGGCTTGCCCAGGGATAAGACGCCCAGGCTCAGGGTCAGCTTCGTCGACCAGAGGCCGAAATACGCCTCGCTCCACGGCGAGTTTGCCCACACCACCGCGATCACGGCACAGGCAAGCAGCAGTACCCCACCCGAGGCCTCGTTGTGGAGGAACCGTTGGAAGGGCAGTAGGATCTTATCGACGGGCTCTCGTTTGAGATTCGGCGCTTCGCTCTTGCGCACGCGGCTTCATCCTCTGAACCCCTGGATCATACCTCAACTCCTCACCCACGGGAAGGCTCGGCTGACCGCGGCATCTCCCACAGCGCCCACGCAGCCGCCACAAGGCCGAAGGCGAAGAACCCCAGCCCCGAGACCGACAGCGGCATGACCATACTCCCCGAGGCCTCGATCCACAGCCCCACCCCCCACACCGCCCCTGCACTCGTTACGTTGAACGCGCTTACCACGCCGAACAGCGTCGAGAACCGGGCGGGGTACCGCTGGGCGGCGTAGCCCATCGAGGCCGGAAACTCAAGCCCGTAGAGGCAGGTCGCCGCGATGTAGAGGGTAACGGTGCCCCCGAAGCTACCTGCCCGTAACGCCAGGAGCACCAGGGGACCGGCGATCAGGCCGGGTACGATGAGGAAGCCGCGTCGGCCGACGCGATCCGGCAGCAGCGACAACCCGAGCCTCACCACCAGGTACGCCGTGCTGTAGAACGACAGCACCCAGGCCGCGGGAAAGGGCGTCGCCGGATGCTGCACGGTCAGGAACCGAGTGATCCACTGGTACAGAATGGCGTCGGCCGATCCGTGGAGGGTCGCCAGCACGACGATGACGATCAGACCCGCGATCGAGGCCCGGCGACCCCTGGCACCCGGCGTCTCCGCCGACGGCGAAGGCGCCTCGGGGAAGCGGAGGGGCAGGCGCAGAAGCAGCAGACCCAACCCAGCGAGGGTGAGGGCCACCATGGCCAAAGGAGCCCCCAGCAGCACGTCGAAGCTCAGCCGGCCCAGCTCCCACAGGCGCTGCAAGTGGGACACCAGGTACGGATAGCCGATCCCCGCCGCGGCGTGGGTCACCATCAGGATGCTGAAACTGCCTCGGCGGCGGCTTGGGAAGAGAACCGAGAGCAGCCCCCCGCCTGAGACGAAGGCCGCCCCGTACCCCAGGCCCAGGAGCCCCAGGCCCAACTGGAGCACCCACACACGCCCCAGGCTCAGTGCGGCGAGCCCGTAACCCATGGAGGCGACCAGCAGCAGTGCCGCCACCACGCCCTTGCGATCCCGTCTATCGGCGAGCCATCCTCCCATCAGCCCGCCGATCATGCTGCCGGCGATATGCACGGCCATGAGCCCGCCCAGGCGTCCCTCGCCCAGCCCCCAAGCCCTCTCGATGGCGGGCACGAGAGCGGGAATGGCTACGGTGGCGTACGCGCCGACGGCGAAGGCCGCGAGGGCGCACGCGACGACCCGGCCCCGGCCGGTGGGCCCCCTCGACTGGGCGGCTGCCACTTCGGTATCGCCCATCAGGCTGCTAACGCCCCATCCCGCCGAAGGGCCATTCGCGGCCCACCCGCTGCCGGAGGCCCGCCTTGCCCGTCTCCTGGTAGTACTGAATGGCCTCCAGGAGGGCATCGATGTTCTCGTGGGGCGTCCCCGGGCAGATCGAGCTGGTGCCCCCTAGAGCCAAGTAGGCATCGCCGCTGTTCTCCACCACCCAGTCCACCTCTCGGTGGACGTCCTCGGGCGTGCCGTGGACCAGGGTAGTGGTCACCGAGCCACCCGCTATGATCGTGAGCGGCTCGCCATCTCGCGTGCTCATCTCGGCGACCGCGGGGTAGTCCACACCGCATTCGTACTGGAAGCCCTGGAACCCCGAGAACCCGATGTCCAGCAGGCGGGGGATGTAGTCGTTCACGTTCCCATCACAGTGCCAGATGATCCGGATGCCTCGCTCCAGCAGCGGCTCCGCCGCCCGCTCCATGGCGGGGAAGTACATGCGGTCCAGACTGCCCATATCGACCAGGGATCCGCGGGAGTCGGTCATGTCGTGATCCCATCGTACGAGGCGCGGCATGTCGTGCTCGATGAGGGCAGCGGCCAGGGCGTCGTTCTGAAGCCGCGACAGCTCGCCCTCCAGCCGGAAGGCCTCGGCCTGCACCGTGGGGTACAGGGCGTAGAACATGAGGTACCACTCGTAGCCGTACTGGAAGTACCTCAGCACCGGCTTCCCGTTGATGAAGCCGTAGGGGACCCGCAGGATGTCCGGCCCGAGCAGGCGCTGGCTCTCCTTCATCTCATCGACGAAAGCCCGCACCAGGCCGGGGTTGGTCCGCTCCACATCGCTGATCGCCCTCTCGAGGCCCGGGATGACCACTCGCTCCATGTGCTCACATACCGCCTCGGGGCCATCTATCGTGATGCCGTCCAGCTCGAAGGGCTCCCAAGGTAGCCGCCCTCCGAAACCCGACTCCACCTGATGCTCCGGGGCCGTGACCATCTGGTCCATGAAGGCCGTCCGGCATGCCTGCATCTTGCCGATCTCCGTGCCCATGGGATCCTGAAAGTAGGTACCCGGCGGCTCGCCCAGAAGACGCTCCGCCCATGTTACGTCGAGAGGGAACAGCATCCACGACGGGATGCCATCCTCGCGGCCCTGGCGCCGCTGGACCCACTTGCGTGCGATGTCGGCGGGTGACACGACCTCAGCTCGTCCCTTCGTCCAAGGCGGGAATGGGGAACAGCTCTGACGGCTCCCGGGCCTCGAACATGATCTCCTCGATCCGCTCGACCACCGCGGGATGCTCACCGGCCACGTCCATCGTCTCGCCGGGGTCGCGGTCCAGGTCGTACAGATGGACCGTCAGGTCGCCCTCCCGTAGGTTGGTCCGCACGCCCTTGAACCGGTCTAGGATCACCGCCTGCTGCTGATCGGCTTCGGGATACTCGAAGTACAAGTACTCCCTGTCGGCGACGCCCTCGCCACGGAGAGCCGGGGTTAGGTCGATGCCGTCGATGCCGGGTGGCGCGAGGCCGCCCGCCGCCGACGCCAAGGTGGGGAGCAGGTCCCATGTACCTCCGTGGACTCGGCTAGTGGAGCCTGGCTGGATATGCCCGGGCCATCGCGCGATGGTGGGTACCCGGATGCCCCCCTCGTACACGGTGCACTTGGTGCCACGCAGCTCACCGAGGGAGTCGAAGAACTCGCGATCACAGCCGCCGTTGAATGTGGTGCCGTTGTCGCTGGTGAACAGCACCAGCGTGTTGTCGGCCACACCCAGCTCCTCCAGCAGGTCCATCGTCCGGCCCACGCACTGGTCTAGGAATGTGATCATCGCGGCGTAGGCGGCATGGGGCCGGGGATGAGGCAGGTACCCCTGCTGGCCCAGGTACGGCTCGGGATCCCACTCCCTGGGATAGGTCTCGATCAGCTCCCTCGGAGCTTGGAGCGAGACGTGGGGGATGATCGACGGCATGTACAGGAAGAAGGGCCCATCGGCGTTGGCCCGGAGCCAAGCCTCCGTCTCCTTCTGGATCTCCTCGGGCGCGTAGTCCTCGCCCGCGAACCGCTCGTAGTAGTCGTCCTCCGTGGGAAGGGGCTCGTCGATCCGCTGGTGAGCGGGGAAGTAGTCGTTGCCATGGAGCACATCCACGTCGTGGTTCCGCCAGAGGTGGGTCGGGTAGTAGTTGTGGGCCACCCGCTGGCAGAGGTAGCCGTAGAAGTGATCGAAGCCCTGCTCGCATGGATGCCCCTCCGAGCCGGGTCCACCCAGACCCCACTTCCCGAAGGCTCCCGTGGCATAGCCGACACGTCCGAGCGCTTCGGCCATGGTGACTGCTCCGGCTCGGAGCGGCCACTGGCCTTCGGGCTCTTCAGGTCCCCATCCGCCCACCTCCTTGTTGCCGCGAATGTACGCATGGCCCGTGTGCTTGCCCGTCATCAGGGTGCATCGGGTGGGAGCACATACCGGGCTGCCCGAGTAGAACCGCTCGAGCTTCATCCCCTCGGCCGCGAGCCGGTCCAGGTTCGGTGTTCGGATCTTGTCCTGGCCGAAACACCCCAGTTCTCTGTACCCCAGATCGTCGGCCATGATCAGCACGATGTTCGGCCGCTGAGCCAAGGTCCCATCGTCTCCTCGCGCCGATACCGCCGCGCTCGCCGCCACGGCGCCGGCCGCGCTGAGAAACTGCCTGCGATCCATCGGATGCACCCGCCTTCGGTCTGCTGATGCAAGGTTCTGGCATCACCGAGCGGGCCCTCCAGAGCGACCCTTCCTGGGGCGAGGGCAGGCGCCTGCGCGCCCGCTGGGGAACTACCGGTCAAGGAGGCCCTGCCATGCTATCCAGGCTTAGGGTCGTGGGCTACAAGTCCTTCCGAGACGCCACCCTCTCGGCTGGCCCCCTCTGCGTTCTGGTGGGCCCCAACGCGTCGGGTAAGAGCAACCTGCTCGACGCCCTCCGCCTGCTCTCGGCCTGGGTCACCCAGCCGAGCTTGACCGCCGGCTTCACCGACCATCGAGGCACGCCCCTGGAGGCCTTCCACCGCTCCGATCGCACCATGGAGCAGATGCGTGACCAGCGTGCCCTGACCATGAGCCTGGAGGCCGACGTCCACTTGTCCGCTGGAACCATCGCCGAGGTGGCGCGCTCGCTCCGCGATGCCGGCAAGGAAGGGGCGGCGGCGAGCATCACCCACGACTACCTGCGGTACCGGGTCCAGGTCCAGCTCACGCCCGCATCGGGGCGGCTGCGCGTCCTCGATGAGCGCCTTCTGCCCCTCCGCCGGGACGGGAAGCCCAAGGCGTCACGCCTGCCGTTCCTTAGCCCCGAGGAGGTCGATGGAGCGGGCTCCGAGACGCGCCTGCACCTCCGGCGCGAAGCCGGCGGCCACCCGTACTTCCACGAGCTGGGCCTGGATCACACCATCCTCTCCGAACCCCTATACCCACCCCACTTCGCCCATGCCGTTGCCTTCCGCGAGGAGCTGAAGCGGTGGCGGATCCATGCCTTCCATGCCTCGAGCATCCGGGACGGCGCGCCCTGGGGCGCCACCGGCGCAAGTGACTCCGGCCAGGGGCTCGCCGGCTTCCTCCATCGGCTCGCCGCGGAGCACCCGTCCGAGCTGTCCCGCCTGACCGACCGGCTACGATCCCTCGTGCCCTTCGTCGACGGCCTCCAGGTGGAGTCCGATGCCGAAGGGCGCCTCCAGCTCCGCATCGTCGAGCAGGGCGTCCCCGTGTCCGCCAGGCTCGCGTCCTCGGGCACCCTCCGATTGCTTGCCCTGCTCGCGGCCGTCAGCCCCCACGCCGGCGCGAGCTTGGTCGCGCTCGAGGAGCCCGAGCGGAGCGTTCATCGGCGTCGGCTGCCCGTTCTCGCCGATCTGCTACGTGAGGCCACGGAGAACTCGGACCTCCAGATCCTACTCAATACCCACTCCCTCGCCTTCGCCAGACTCTTCGACGACGCGTCCATCCGACTCTTCGACCGCCGAGGAGCTGCCACCCACATCGATCCCTTCGACCCCGCCTACGCCGGCCTCTTCCGTGACGCCGCCATCGAGGAGGCCATCGAGAGCCACTGAGGCCCGACCATACGACCCGTGACAATCGCCGGACTCCCGTGCAGAATGGGACTAAAGTTAGATGTGACTAACTTAACCCCAAGGGGGCACCACTAACATGACGATGCCTTTGCGCTGGATCATCACGGCTACTTTGGCGATGGCGCTTCTGGCGCCGGCGTGGGCCCAGGAGATGGCGATCACGGCCGAAGCCGGTCCGCCGCGGCCAGCTCCCACGGTGGGAGTGAACGCTGAGGTCCTGGCCACGCCGGGCGCGTCCACCGCAGAGCTCGCCGGCGCTGCCGAGGAGCTGGGCCCCGGAGTGATACGCTTCCCGGGTGGGGCCATGGCGAGCTACTGGGACTGGGAGACCGGTGACCTCGTGGCAGGTATCGAGGTGCCCGAGGTCTTCTCATGGGTCGAGGCGCTGGGCGGGTCGGATGCCCTTACGCTGGAGGCCCTGGCCCTCGCCATCGAGGCGACCGGCGCCACGCCGCTGTTCGTTCTCAACATTCAGAACTCCACGCTGGACCATCAGCTCGACATGCTGCGCTCGGCTCGCGACTTGCGACTCCCCGTGGAGCTGGTCGAGCTGGGCAGTGGGCATTACCTGAACGTGGGCACCAATCCCGAGCGGTTCCCCACCGGCGCGGACTACGGCCGGGAGTGCGCCGAGTGGATCGAGGCCATCAAGGCCGAGTTCCCCGAAGCCCGAGTGGGGATCGTTGGCGCCCCGCCCGGCGACCAGCCCCGGTGGCCCGACTGGAATCGTGACGCCATCCAGGCTTGCCCCGAGGCCGACGCGATGTCCCTTAGCACCTACGCCACGGTAGATGATGCCGACGATGACCCCATGGTGTCCACCCTCCCAGGCTGGAAGCAGACGGTAGCGGCAGCGTCGCCACTGCTACCTGCCGGCAAGGCCATCTGGGTCACCGAGTACAGCCTGCGGGAGCTGGACGGCCGGACGGTTGAAGGCCGCTGGATCCATGGGCTACACCTGGCGGCCCAGGCCCTGGCACTGTTGGCCGAGCCCCGGGTGACGCTCCTGGCGGTCCAGAACCCGCCGGGGGACGGGACCTTCGCGGCGGTTCTGCGAGCGACCACCCATGCCGCCGAGTACCGGCCTCTGAGCTTCTCAGTCGACGGCGACCAGGTCGCTGGCGCCATGGGTGGCCACTTCGAAGGCGCCGAGGGCGACCATTTCGTGCTGCTCAACCTCTCCCCGAGCGCGCTGGTCGTGGATCTCTCCGGCGTCAGCGCGGAGCCACCTACCGGGCACCTTCTCACTACAGCGGATCCCATGGCGGAGCTGGCCAGGCCACCCGCGCCGCAGCCGGTCCGGCCCGACGGGGGCCAGGTACGGCTGCCAGCCCACTCTCTGGTGATCCTGGATGGATCGGGCGGACCTCCCGAGGTGGGAGAGTTGGCGCCGGACTTCGAGCTACCCTCAAGCGGCGGAGGCACCATCCGGCTCTCGGACTACCGCGGCCAGAGCGCCGTCGTGCTCTACTTCTACCCCAAGGACAACACGCCGGGATGCACGACCCAGGCCTGCGGTATCCGCGACAACCTCCCCCGGTTCGAGGATGAGAACGCCGTGGTGCTAGGAGTCAGCATGGACGACCTGGAGAGCCACGCCGAGTTCATCGACGACTACGACTTGAACTTCCCTCTGCTGGCCGACACCGAGGGCGAGGTCTCCGAGGCCTATGGAGTCTACGGCACTCACCAGTTCGGCGACCGGGAGTACACTGGCATCCTCCGCACTACCTTCGTCATCGACGAGAACGGACGTATCACCGATGTCATCAAGGTCCAGGATGTAGAAGGCCATGCGAGCGATGTGCTGGAACTACTTCGTCTGTTCTAACTTCCAGGCCCGGCCGCCATGCGCGATGACGGCCCCGACAGGCAGAGGGTGGCTCCCATGACCGGCCGACCGAAAAAAGGACGGGACATCGGACCGGACATGTGGAAGACTGTGGGCAGACTACTCTGGTATTGTGGTTCTGGTATGGGGGTTTAAGCTCGGAGTGTGCAACTGGCCTACCGGGCGCCCCTCACTCTCGAAAGGAAGTGGAAGGATTGCGAACGACCCATGTAGTCCGGATTCTCGCGGTTACCTGTCTCGCTCTCGCCTTGCCGCTAGCGTCCGTTGTGGGGTGCGCCCCTGGCGCGGGTACGGGCACCGTGGCAGTCGCCCTGGCACTGGGCCAATCGAGCATCGCCGCGGGTGCGACTACCACGGCAACGGCCACGGTCACCTCCGCCGGAGTGGCTAGCTCCGGGCAGACCGTTGCCTTCACCTCATCGGACACGGGTGTGGCAACCATTACCGCCTCGGGCACCACCAATGCGTCGGGCCAGGCGACGGTAACCATCACCGCCGTCGCAGCGGGCACCACGACCATCACCGCCACCTCCGGCGGGACCTCCCAGACGGCCACCCTTACGGTCACCGCGGGCGGCGGAACCACGCCGACCGTTGCCTTGGCCCTGGGTAGCGCCACGATCACCGCTGGCAATACGACCACCGCCACGGCGACCGTCACCCTGAGCGGGGTGGCCCAGACCGGTGAGACGGTGAGCTTCACGTCCTCCGACACTGGCGTAGCCACCATCACCGCCACGGGCACCACCGACGGCTCGGGCGAGGCCCAGGTCACCGTCACCGCCGTCGGTGCGGGCACCACGACCATCACCGCCACTTCGGGTGGCGCCTCGGCCACGGCCACACTGACCGTCCAGGCCGCGGCGTCCTCCCGGGCGCTCTTCTGGAACGCCACGGACACCCAGTTCCAGGAGGCCGTGAACACCACGGGCTCGACCGCCCAGAACCTCAACCTCGGCGGCATCTTCATCATCTATGGGGCCCAGCAGAATGGCACCCATATCTTCATGACCAATGCGGGCTTCCCGCCGGCCAACGCCCAGATCCGCAATCTGGCCACGGGCACGAACACCGCCTTCAGTCCCTCGGCTCTGGATCTTTTCACTGGCTTCGTGGTGGGTGCCGAGGTCGCGGCGATCAGCCCCGACGGCTCCACCGTGGTCTGGATCCGCCAGAGCGGCGGTAACCGGCAGCTCGTCCGCGCCGACCTCGATGGCGCCAATGAGCAGGTCCTCGTCAACTCCGGCGCCGCGGCCACCAACCCCTTCCGCTGCGCCATCTCCACCGATGGCACCAATGTGGCGTACGTTACCGACCTCGGTACCGTTAGCCGCATTGCCATCACCGGCGGAGCGCCCGTTGCCCTGAACCTGAACGGCTCCCTGGGCGCCACCGCTCTCGAGTGGCGCAGTGCGAGCAGCCTCGCCGTCAGCGTCGACAACGCCCTCGCCACCGGCACCCGCGGCATCATCAACGTGCCGGCCAACGGCGATCCCGCCTCGATCCTGTTCAACGATGGCGGCACCGGTCTCCGCTCCACGCCCACCAGCGTGGCTGTGGATTCCACCGGTCGCATCCTCTTCGATGAGCTGGATGCCGGCGGCACCCAGCGCGAGATCTACCGCGTCGATCCCCCGGGTCTCGCGGCGCGCGTCAACATTGTGACCCGGGCGCAGGATGACTCACAGGTCTACGTCGTCGAGTACTAATCCCTCGACGCGCGAGCGCGACCGTCCATCACGCGGCCGGGGCCTTCGGGCCCCGGCCGCTCGCCGTGTAACAGCTTGACGGACGAAGACCCTTCACCGATAATCACCGCTTACTCATGCTGACGTCGCCCCACCAGGACTCTCACACACATGCTGGCGGCCTGACCGGCCAGGCACTAAGACGCGCGAATACGGCCGCCGTACTCGACCTACTGCGTAGCGGAGAGCCTTGGACCTCGCCCGCCCTCTGCGAGTCCTTAGGAAGTCGCGCGGCCACCGTGCTACGGCATCTGGAGGAGTTGCGCGCCTGCGAACTGGTTACCGAAGCGGGGGTCCAGTCGGAAGGCAACGTCGGGCGTCCCCCCAAAGTCTGGCAGATCAACCTCCGGGCGGGCTACGTGCTGGGCGTCTCCATCAGCAC
>WJIW01000293.1 GCA_014730065.1 Armatimonadia bacterium
CATCGTGCCCCATGGATGGCGACTGCCGTACGCCGATTTCTGCGTGCCCGCTCAAGTCACCACCGCGTTGATGGTCAAGTGGATGCTCGCATGGGAGGACCCCGACACGCACGAGCTGTGGCTGCTCAGGGCGACCCCAAGGCGCTGGCTAGAGCCGGGCTCGCGGTGGGCGGCCCGGGCCATTCCCACAGGCCACGGCCGGGTGGGCATCTCCGTCGCCGCGACCGATTCCGAGCTGCGGGTAACTCTCCACGGCGCCGTTCCCGAGGGCACCCGGCTGCGCCTGCGACTGCCCGCTGGCACCGTGGTGACCCACGCCGAGGCCGATGGCGAGGAGCTGGGCTTCGATCACGAGCTGGAGGCGGTTCGACTGCCGCGGGGAACTGGCGAGGTAGTCGTCAGGTACCGTTGACCTTGGGCGGCTGACATTCGCGTGACCTAGGGGAGGATCCCATGTCCAGCACGCCGCGCGCCAAGAACCTGGTCGTCATCGTGGCCGATACCTTCCGAGCCGACCACCTCGGCTGCTACGGTAGCGAGCGGATCAAGACACCGAACCTGGACAAGATGGCCGCTGAAGGCGTGGTCTTCGAGAACTGCTACGCCGACGGCCTGCCCACCATTCCCTGCCGCCGAGTCTTCCACACGGGCCGCAGCATCATACCCATGCGACGAAGGGGCGGGTGGATCCCCCTAAAGGAGGACCGCATTACCCTCGCCGAGGTCGTGCAGGGAGCGGGCTTCCGAACCAGCTTCATCGCCGATACCTACCACCACTTCAAGCCCGGCCTGAACTTCCACAAGGGCTTCGATAGCTGGGAGTGGATCCGGGGCCAGGAGATGGACCCCTGGCGCAGCGGTCCCGAATCCGCCGTCGATCCCAAGGCCCACATGCCCGAGCACCACTGGAACCCCACGTACGACCGGCATATGCGCCAGTACCTGCTCAATACCCGGGACTTCGACACCGAGGACGACTACTTCGTGGCCAAAACCCTCGATGCGGGGCTTCGCTGGATGGAGAGCAACGCCGGCGATGGGCCCTTCATGCTATGGCTCGATACCTTCGATCCCCACGAGCCCTGGGACGCTCCCCCACGCTTCCAGCGAATGTATCGGGACGACTACGGCTTCGAGCGGTACATGTTCGGCTATGGGGTCCGCCGGCAGGATGTGCGCGATGAGGACCTGCCGATCATCCGCGACCTCTACGCCGCCGAGGTCTCCTTCGTCGATGACCGGGTCGGCCGGCTTCTCGAGGGCATGGGGAGTCTCGGTCTGCTGGACGACACCGCGGTGCTCTTCACCACCGACCATGGCACCCACCTGGGCGAGGAGGGCTGTCTCCAGAAGACGCCCGGTCTGTGCAACTCCGCCGTCAGCCAGCTGCCGCTGTTGCTGCGCCTGCCCGGCTCGGCATCGGCGGGCACCCGCGTCCCCGCCCTCACCAGCGCCGTGGATCTCATGCCGGGCCTGCTGGAGCTGCTCGGGATCGACCACGAGCTGCGGCTCGATGGAGAGAGTTTCGTGCCCCTCATCGACGACCCCGGCGCGTCGATACGGCCACATCTGGTGACCGAGTTCGAGCGGTTCGCGTGCGTGCGGGATCTGGAGTGGGCTTACCTACAGGAGACGACTCAGCACGGGCTGTTCACGCCGGAATACGTCGCCCAGTTCAGTGACAAGATGGCCGAGGGCGGGCCCGGAGTGCCGCACCTTTGGGACCTCCGAGCCGACCCCGAGGAAGCTGTGAACGTGGCCGCCGACCACCCCGAGAAGGTGGAGTGGGCACAGGCGATTCTGCGCGCCACGTACGCGGGCGTATAGGGCGGCCTCCCCGCCGGCCGCCCCACGAGCCTAGCCCATCTTGGTCCCGCACTCCATGCAGAACTTGGAGCCGGCGGGATTCTTGTGCCCGCATTCGGGGCAGAAGGCGCCGCTGGCTTCGGCGAACTTCTCGCCACAGCCCATGCAGAACTTGGCCGCGGGCGGGTTCTGGTGATTGCATTCCCCGCAGACCTTGCCCCCGGTGGCCGCGGCGGCTTGCTGCTGGGGCGCCTGCTGCTGCCCGCCGCCCGTGGCGCCCTGCATGGCGCCGGCCATGACCTGGCCCATGGCCAGACCGGCTCCCAGGCCCACGCCCGCCCCAGCCATCCCGCCGGGGTTCTTGGCGGCGTCGGGGATGGCTTCGGCGGTCTGGAACTGGGTGTACTCGCCCATGTCGCCCACGATGGACATGCTGGTGCGCTTGTCGATCATGGCCTGGACTTCCTCGGGCGGCGTGATGGCTCCGATGTTAAAGTCCACCACATCCAGGCCGTACTTGCCGAAGTCGGTCAGGACGCGGCCCTTGATCGCCGCCGCCAGCTCCTCGTAGTACATGGGCAGGTCGAGGATGGACCGACCCAGCTCGCCCAGGCCGTCGATCATCCGGGCCACGATGAAGTCGCGCATCCAGTCGTTGACCGTGCCCTTATCGTAGCTGCTGACGGTGCCCACGATCTCGTTGATGAAGAGCTGGGCGTCGTCCACCTTCACCGAGAAGGTGCCGTAGGCCCGGAGCCGCACCATGCGGAGCTCGGGATCCCGGAAGATGACGGGCTGCTTCGTGCCCCACTTCAGGTTCTGGAAGACCTTGGTATTGACGAAGTAGACCTCGGCAGTGAAGGGCGACCCGCCCCCGAAGGCGGCGCCCAGCAGCTCGGTGAGCAGGGGCAGGTTCGTCGTCTCCAGGGCGTGCCGGCCCGCCTCGAACACGTCCAGGGCCTTGCCGTCCCGAACGAAGACGGCTTGCTGGCTCTCGCGCACGACAAGCTGGGAGCCTAGGCGGAAGTCGCCGCTGCCCGTCTGGGGCACCCGGTGCACGAGCTCCTCGCCGTAGTCATCGGCCCACTCGATCATGTCAAACACGCGCATGGCAAAGCTCCCTTCGGCAAGGCGCCTAGTCGGTGCTGGTCAGCAGGTGCTCCCGCGCGACCAGGTGGTTCTCCAGCTCCTTGACCCGAGCATCCAGCTCCGACAGCTTCTCGGCCATCGTGTCCTCGTCGGCCGAGGCAACCGCATGGCTCTGCTGGACCACCTGGTCGGCCAGCTCGAGCAGCTTCAGGTCGTGGTCGTAGATCTCGCCCAGTCGCTGCTCATCAATCTTGACCTGGGAGAAGATGCCCGCGGCGCCGTAGTCGGCGTGCTCCACCTTGGCCTGGATGGTCCGCACCCGAGCGATTCCCCTATCCACGCCACCGATGGCGTCCAGCTTCATATCCCGGGAGAGGCGCTCCGAGAGCTGCTGGAGCTGGTCGATGGCCTCGCCGAGGTGCTGGCCGACTCGCTGCCGGAGCTGCTTGTCGGCATCCCGGCGCGCCTCGCGATCGATGTACCCACCATAGCCGGGTATCTTGCGGGCCAGATTCTGGAGCTTATCCGTCAGGCCCTTGGGCTGATGCTGTTCGGGCATGGGGTCCAGCGGCTCAAACATGTTCGCGCTCCTTCCGGGCGGTGGCCATCCATCCTGACGCTCCATGGCGACGTCCGTGACGGGAAGGCCATCCTACTTCAGGGTAGCAGGTCGGCGACTCTTACGGGTCGCCCTTCTCGCGAGCTCATGACTGCCGCCCGGGCGTAGGCGATGGAGCGGCGACCCTCCTCGCCCGGCACCGGCGGCTCGTGATCGTCCAGAACCGCCGAGACGAAGCCACCCAGCTCCTCGGCCACGGGGGAGGGCCCGCCCGTGGGAGCGGCCAGCTCCCTGGGCTCCTCGCCGAAGCGCCGGAGGGTGATGGCATCCCATCGGCCGAAGAGGATCTCGCCCAGCGACCCGCTGACCAGCCCCGAATAGGTGCCCGAGGGCGAGCTGTTGCCGGCCAGGAGCTGGCCCACCTTGCCCCCCTCGAACCTCGCCGTCACCGAATGGAGATCCTCGTAATCACCGTCGGACTGGGGGATGAACTTGGCCGCGGCGGAGTAGACCTCCTCGGGCTCCCCCAGCAGTGTCCGCATGAAGTCCATCTCATGCACATTCACCTCGAACAGCACGCCGCCGCTGGTCTCGTCCTTGTCGCGCCACTCGGTGGAGAGCCCCCCGTAGTTGGGCTGGCCCGTCCGGGTGATGGCCACCGACGCCACCTCGCCAATATCTCCCTTGCGGGCGGTCTCGGCGATCAGCCGGAAGGCGCCGATGTACCGGAGCACCTGGCCGACCATCAGCTTGACGCCGGCCTTCTTGCACGCCTCGATCATCGCCGTGCAGTCTTCCACCTGAAGCGCCATGGGCTTCTCGCTGAACACGTGCTTGCCCGCCTCGGCGGCTTCGATGGTATGGCGAGCGTGGAGGTAGTTGGGGGTTGCCACGATGACCGCATCCACGTCCTCGCGACCGACTAGGTCGGTCGAGCTCGGAACGGGGTCCGCTCCCAGCTCCGCGCCGAGCCCCTTTCGCTTCTCCTCCACGATGTCGCACACCGCGACCACCTTGGCGGCGGGCCCCGCCGTGCCCACATTCCGGGCAAGCTCGGTGCCCATGCC
>WJIW01000294.1 GCA_014730065.1 Armatimonadia bacterium
CCCCCGCGATGCTATTCGGCGACTGATGCTGGCTAGTGTCCTGCTTGTGGCGGGCAGCCTGGCACCGTGCCGGGCGCAGGACGTGATCGAGGCCGGAGCCCCGCCACCAGGGTTCATGTTCTCTCCTGCGCCCGCAGGCTGCGACCTGAGTGGAACGATCATGTTCCGCCTCATGCGAGACGTCTCGGCGCCAGGAGTGACCCGATGGTCGGTCGAGGCGCCTGACGGTACGATGTTCGAGCCCGGTAGCGGCATCGAGCCGGACCCGTTCGATCCCTCCCGTGTCGGCTACTACTCCGACGCCTACTCGACCTTCGACTATCCCGATGGGACCTGGACCGTCACTGCCGAGCTGGATGGCGGGGGATCACCCATCCAGGCCGCGTTCCAGATGGTGAACCTGACGGTGACCGGCACCGAGGCGCACCGATCGTCCGGTGGGACGGGCCTGGTTGAGCTGGACGAGCTGTGGGTGGCCATCCCCGAGGACATGATGGTTGGCTGGGAGGTGGATCTGGCCGATGGGCAAGAGCCCGCAGCCAATCCCTTCTTGGTCGATGTGGACTTCTCCCTCGGAACGCTCGGTACGGGCAGCAGTGGAAGCGGAGCGAACGACGGCAGCGCCCCCGGCACGGTGACAGGCCTGATCCTGAACCCCGGCACCGTGCCTGTGGGCTTCTACTACAAGGCCGCCCACGCGGTGGAGCGCCGGTCGGCGGGCGCCCCTCCAACGGGCGACGAAGCCCACAACCTCAGCAGCCACTGGCACCTGACGAATGCTACCGTGACAGGGTACGAGTATAAGGGTGCTCGCCATGCCCGCCTTACGGTCGAGGCGGACCTTGACACCGCCGCCATGCCGTCGCAGGAGAGTTACGCCTGGTGCAGGCCGTTGCCGCGGTCTCATGCTGAGACACTCGTGCCCGACCTCCTCACCGTGCCGTCAACCACAACAACGATCAGCCTGGGCGACGTGACTGCGGTCTTCGGCGGCGCAGGCGGCCTGGACCTTAGTGTCGCGGGTCTTCACCACCTGGCGATGGCCTTCCGCGACACACGCACGTACCACCAGCCGGGACTGGGTCGGTGGACGGTGCCGGAGGGTGTGACACTCGATGTGCCGGCGGCAGGCTGCTGGGTCGACTCAGAGGTCGCGCGAGTACCGTTGGCTAGCACCCAATGGACTAGACTCGGTGTGCTTACGGCACCGGGCACTGCACAAGAGACGTTCTACTCAGCCACATGCCCTGAGGGGGTTAGAGGGGGCGTGGTCCAGACAGGGCGCGAGAAAGACTGGTATGACAGCCTACAGACGGACCAGGTTCTATACGTGGACTGCCACGGAGTGACCGGAGGCGGGTCGATGCACCCGTGCCGCTTCGAAGGTGCTCAGCCCACGGGCGACTTCGTGCCCGACGGGTATGTCGACGCTTCGGAGATCCTCGCCCTCGCGAGCCGGGCGTGTGCGTCAGTGGAGTTTGTCTTCCTTGGTTGCTGCTATGGCTGGGACGCCGGAGACGAGTCCATGTCCGTCGGCGATGCACTGCTTGCTCGGGGCGTAGAGACCGTTGTCGCTTCGCACGGCGCCGACTTCAACGCGGCAGACCCTAAGGGGCAAGACTTCTACAACTACCTCTGGGAGGAGTGGACGGCCGGCGACACGATCGCTGATGGCCTGCAGCAAGCCAAGGACCGGCTCGTCGCGACGCACCAGACGCTCGGCCATGCTGCGAACATGACGGCAAAGGGCCAGCCAACGACGACGGTCATCTCGCCCGCGTTCGCTCTCGGACGCTAGAGACTGAGGACAGGGAGGACATCGATGTCTAGGCAACTGGCAGTACATGGATGCTGGCTGTTAGTGATCGCGATGTGCGGGACTGCCGCAGAGCATGACACGACATTAGAGGCCGCCCGCGAGCTCGCGGCTCGCGCCACGGGAGGCACGGCCGACGGTCGGCTGGTCCGAACCGAGGAGGTGAACGGCTCAACCCTGGCCACGTTCTCGGGTACCTCCCCGGAGGGGCTGGCTGCAGAGTATACGGTCGACCTGACTAGCGGCAGACTCTCGCGGGTGTTTCTCCTGGACACGCCCGACACGAAAGACGGAGCGACGCTGGAGCACGGGCAACTCGAGAAGGCAGCACGAGACGCCGTAGCCAGACTGGCCGGGCCGCCGCCCAAAGAGATGACCTGGGCCATCGTCGAAGAGACGGATGAGTACACCTGGCTCCGTGCCGACTACCCCGTCGACCACGTTCTGTCGGGGGCTCGTGCGCCAGGCTACCATGTACGCCTACACCGGTCGACGGGTTTGGTCCTGAGTTGTGTGCTGCCCGCTGAAGTGCCCGTCGGGAATGATGTGCCTCGGATTGGAGCTGACAAGGCGTCGGAGTTGGCCCTGGCCGACCTAGGGTCTGGCGCTTCCCTCGTGGGCAGCCCGAGAGCGTACCAGCACCTGGGTAACGTCCTCTGGGAGGTGGAGGTCCGGCGCGACGAGACCACAGCGGTCTACACCGTTGATGCGACCACGGCAGAGATCACTCACCGCAGTTTGGGCGAGGCAACACCGCGCCCAAACGCTGGCCTCGCTGAGCATACCGCGCGCCCCGACGCGCGTGCCGCGCCGCCCAGTGACCGTACTTCCGGAGGCACGCTCCAGTTAGCTCTAGCAGCGAGCATAGTGGTGCTCGCCGGCGCCGTGTGGGCGCTGCTCCGCCGCCGCTTGAAGTGACAGGCATCGCCTCGGGGCCGGGCGATGGCTTGGCTCCGAGGCCCTGACGACCGGTACCTGGGCCGGGGGACGAGAAGGGAACCAACCATGGGGCAAGCAGCCAGAAGCCTGACAGTGGGCCTTGTGCTGAGCGTCGTGATGGGCGGGGCGGCCTGGGCTGACATGTGCGGGCGCGTAGTGGGCACTTGCTGGGTAGGAGAGGTCTAGGGGCAGCGCGCTCCGTGAGGCAACCTACTCGGGTCGAGAAACGCTTTCGGTTGGCCGCGTGGTTGCGCCGAGGATTCGGTGACC
>WJIW01000295.1 GCA_014730065.1 Armatimonadia bacterium
GGGTAGGTCCTCGTGCACACCCACATGGTCCAGCTTGGTGCTCTGACGCGTGAACTGAATGTCGGGCTCGTTGATGGCCGGCGTGATGGTGTTGCGCCAGTGCCCGGAGGTATGGCCGTACATGCCTGTGAGCAGGGCCCCGCGTGCGGGCGAGCATAGAGTCGCCGAAGCATAGGCCCGCTCGAAGTAGGTGCCCTCGGACGCGATCCGGTCCAGGTGAGGAGTGGACAGCCCCCGTGTTCCCAGCAATCCTAGGTGTGTGCTGTGATCGTCGGTCACGATCATGATCAGGTTGGGCAGGTCCCCGGCCTGGCCCTCGTCATCGCGCTGGGCCGAAGCCCACATGGACGGGGCTAGGCTCATCGCCCCCGTCAGGCCTTGGATGAAATGCCGTCTCCGCATCGGCCACTCACGACCTCTCCGTGGGATACTCTACGCATCCCGCGACGTTATCCCCTCCCGGATGGCGTAGCGTATGAGCTGGGCCACATTGCTGATGTCGAGCTTGCTCATGACCCGGCTGCGGTGCGTCTCCACGGTCTTAGGGCTGAGGTGGAGCTGCTCGGCGATCTGCTTGGTGGACAGCCCCTCGGCCAGAAGCTGTACCACCTCGCGCTCCCGCGGGGAGAGTCGCTCCGGCGCGTCGGCTCCGCTGCCCTGGGCGAGCCCTCGGTAGCTCTCCACCACCACGCCCTGCACCTTGGGGCTGAGGTACGTCTGGCCCGCCATCACCAGCTCGATGGCGTGGACCAGCTCCTCCCAAGCGGCGTCCTTCAGCACGTAGCCGGAGGCCCCGGCCTCCATCATGCCCAGGACGAACGGACGCTCGGTGTGCATGGACAGGGCGATGACCTTCAGGCGCGGGTGAGCCTCCAGAAGCTGCTGGGTCGCATCGACACCATTGAGGCTGGGCATCTCCACATCCATGATCACCAGGTCCAGGTCGTGGGCCTTAGCCAATGCCAGGGCCTCCCTGCCGTTCTGGGCCTCGGCCACCACCTCGATGGTCTCCTCTGCGTCCAGGAGCTTGTGGAGCCCGACCCTCACGATCTGGTGATCCTCGACCAGCAGCGTCTTGATCGCCATGCGAACCGCCCTTTCGAAGTCTCGTTACGCGTCCCTTGTCAGTGGAAGCATGAGCACGACCCGACTTCCCTTGCCCAGCGCCGACTCGATGAGAAGCCGTCCGCCGCGGCTGCGCAGTCTCTCTCGCACGTTGAATAGTCCGAAGTTGTCCCTACTCGCCATATCCGAACCCACCATCGCGGGGTCGAATCCGATGCCATCATCGGACACGGTCAGCCTCACTTGCTGTTCACTACTTCTCAGCTTCACCGTCGCCACCCTCGCCCGGGCGTGCTCGACCACGTTGAGCATCAGCTCCCGGGCGCCATGGAAGAGGAAGACCCGATCGGCCACATCGAGCACCAGCTCCTCGGGACCCGTGTCCAGCTCGAAGGTCAGGTCGTGCTGGGCCTCCAGCCGGGCGGCGAACCACTCCAGGGCCGCCGCCAAGCCCACATCGTAGAGTAGAGGCGGGCTAATCTCGAAGGTCAGCGAGCGCACCTCGTCGGCCGCATGATTGACCAGCCGCGTGAGGTCGCCCAGGGAGCTGCGGAGGGCTTCGTCGTCCACACCCATCTGGAGTGCAGCCAGCTCCAGGCCGGCGCCGACAAGCGTCTGGCAGACGCTGTCGTGAAGGCCCGAAGCGATGCGTCGCCTCTCCTCCTCCTGGGCCGCCAGGACCCGGTCGCTGGTAGCCCGGAGCTGGCCGAGGTACCGCTGAGCCTCGGCCTCGGCCCGTTTCCGAGCTGTGATGTCGAACCGGGTGCCGGCGATGCGGAGGGGCTCGCCGGCCTGGTCCCGCTCCACCACCTGGCCCCGGAACTGTACCCACACCCACTGGCCCTCCTTCGAGCGCATGCGGTACTCGGCCTCGGCCAGGGCGGACGTGCCGTCGATCTGGGCGGCGATGGCCGAGGAGAGCAGTCCCCGGTCGTCGGGGTGCACCAGGTCAGCCCAGTCTTCCAGAGTCGAGGGAAAGTCCCCCGGCTCGTAGCCCAGCATCCGCCAAGCCTGCTCGTTCACGGTGAACTCGCCGGTGGGGTAGCTCCAATCCCACAGCCCGAGCTGGCCGCCACGCACAGCCAGGTCGAGGCGCTCCTGACTCCGGCGAAGCTCGTCCTCGATCCGCTTCCGGAGGGACACGTCTCGGACGACGGCAAGAACGAGCCGCCTTCCATCGAGCACGTATGCCGTCAGTACGACCTCGGCGTAGAAGGTGCTGCCGTCACCGCGCCGGTACACCCACTCGAACCGTGCGCTCCCATTGACCATGGCCTCGGCGATCATCCCTCGCCCGGCCCGCTCCGATGACTGCCCGTTGGGCTGCTGCTCGGGCGAGATCTGGCCCATGGTGCGCCCCACGACCCGGTCCCTACGCCTGGAGCCGAACAGCTCGAGAGCAGCTCGGTTGCAGTCCATCACCTCGCGCTCGTCCAGGAGGAGCTGGGCGTCGGCCGAGCCCTCGAAGAGACGGCGGAAGCGCCGCTCGCTGGCCCCCAAGGCCTCCGCGGTTCGCGCCCGCACCAGCTCGGTGGCCGCCCGCTCGGCGAACAGCCGCACGACGAACTCCACGCCCTCGGGGTTGTCGAAGGGTGCCTGGTCGATGACGGCCAGGAGCCCGATGGTCCGGCCATCGGTGTCGGTAAGGGGGCATCCGGCGTAGGCTTCAGCGCCCATCTCAGCCAGCAGGGCATCGCTCGGGAAGAGGCTCTGAACCCTGGCCGGATGCACGCACATCGCGCCATCGAACACGTTCTGGCACGGGGTGCCTTCGAGGCTGTAGACGAAGACCGGCCGGGGCTCGCCCCGCTCGGCCACGGCGATGGCCCGGGCCGCTTTGGGGGCTTGAGCGTCCACCGTGGCCACTAGGGCAGTGCCGCACTCGAGGCTCCCCGTAAGGCCGCACACCAGGGCCTGGAGGAAGCTGGTGCCCGATACCCGGGATGTGCTGGAGACCAGGGTCGTGAGTAGGGTCTCGATCCGGCGGGATCGGGTCACATCATCGCCCGTGGCGACGAGTCCGCTGCCATCAGTGTGCGGGGGCGTCCGCGAGATGCACCAGGAGACGACGCGGCTGCGGCCGTGGGTGTCGATGTACCGTCCCGTCGCCCGAGCCATTCCGTCACGCTCGACCGACGCGAGTACCTCCTCACGGGACCCGGCCTCGCTGGCGTAGTAGTGCACGAAGGACCGGCCCGCCAGCTTCTCCGGCGGAACGGCCAGCAGATCGGCGGCGGCCACACTAACGTCGATCATGGTCAAGTCGTCATCGAGCACGACAAGCAGCGATCCGGGCACGCTCATCAGGCGCTGGTACCGTGTGGCCAGGCTCCGAGCGGCCGGCGCGAACTCGGAGAGGACGTGCAGATGGGCCTCGATGGCGTCCCGCACCTCCGCATCCAGATCCTCGCGCGCCAGCAGGGCCTCTAGCTCCACCCTTCGCCTCCCCCCGAGCCGTGGGCGACGGGCCCGTCCAGGCTCGCCCGGATCACGCGCGCCAGCTCGGCCATGCTGTAGGGCTTGGGCAGGAGCGATACGATGCCCGCCTCCTCGGCGTCCTCGCTCAGCTCGAAGGCGAAGCCCGAGGAGACGACCACGGGCAGGTCGTGTCGAAGTGCGTGGACACTCGCGACCAACTCCCGGCCCGTCAGGTGCGGCATGGCTTGGTCCGTAACGAGCAAATCGATGCTCTCGGGATCCCGCCTGAAGACCCGCAGCGCCTCCCGGCTGTCGTTGTAGGCCGCCACCGAGTAGCCCAGAGCGCTGAGCATCTCGCTGGCCATGAGGGTCACGGCGGGCTCATCGTCCACGACCATGATCCGCTCATTGCCCGGTGCGGCCTCATGGGGTGTGGGCGGAGCCGACGAGTCGTGGGTCGGCGCCAGGGGCAGGTAGACATGGACGATGGTGCCTTCGCTCCGGTGGCTGTAGGCGTTCACGCCCCCGCCATGGGCCGCGGCGATGCGACGTACGGTGCTTAGCCCATCCTCGGCGAGGCTCCCGAGGGGCTCGCCGAGGTCGGCCGCCTCGACCGGGCCATCGGACCCCTCACCCATGTCGGTGACTGACAAACGGACGTACTGGCCCGGTCCCCGGGCGCCGAGCTGCTCGGCGAGAGTCTCATCTATCGTCGTCTGGCTCAGGGATACCGTCAGGACCCCGCCACCGTGGCGCATGGCATGGGCCGCCTTGGCGCAGAGCCCCACCAGGATCTGATGCACCTCCGCGGCCCCAATCTCCACCGCGCCGCACCGCTGATCCACATCCTCACGGATCTCGATCATGGAAGGCAGACTCGTACGGAGGAGGCGCATGGCCTCTCGGATGACGGACTGAGCCGTAGTATGCCCGGCGCGGCCATCCTCCCGGCCCGCGAAGGCGAGCACCTGGTTGATCAGCTCCCTGGCCCGCCGGGCGGAGGCCACTATCTCCTCGAGGCGCCGGCGACGCTCCCTCTCGCCGAACTCGTCGATGAGCATCAGCTCCGCGTAGCCGAGGATGGGAGCCATGATGTCGTTCAGGTCGTGGGCGATCCCCCCGGCGAGCACGCCGATACTCTCCATTCGCTGGCTGCGCTGCATGGCGGCCTGGAGCTGCTCCCGCTCGGCCAGGGCTTGATGATGGGCGGTCACGTCCCGCGAGATCTCGACCACGCCGACTACCCGGCCGTCTTCGTCCTTGACGGGATGGGCGTTCATGGTCCACACGGTGCCATCGGCGGGGTACACCTCCCGGCTCACCAGCGAGCCCGTCGCCACCGCCTCATCGAAGGGGCACTCGGGGCACATGTCGGCGTGGCGATGGGGGCAGGCCCGGCCCGAGATCTCATCCAGAGAGGCGCCCATGTGGGTGGCGTACGCCCGGTTGGCCCAGATGATCCGCCGCTGGGTGTCCATGTAGACCACATGGTCGGTGATGCCATCGAGCATGGCCGCCTTCTCGCGCTCGGCGGCGCGGAGGGCGGCGTCCTTCTGGCGCAGCTCGGTCACGTAGTTGTTGATCCCCAGGAGCCCGACGATGCGGCCATCGCCGTCCCGGATGGGGACCTTGGTGGAGAGGAAGCAGACCTCCCCATCGGTACCCTCGGCCACATGGTACTCCCGGTTCACGAAGCCCCGGCCCGTTGCCAGGATCTCCTGCTCCTCCTCGTAATGGCGGCGGGCCAGAGCCTCGTCGGCCAGGATGTCGAAGTCGGTCTTGCCCAGTAGCTCCTCGGAGCTCATCCCTCGCTGGCCGCGGCGGGAGAGCTCGCTCCAGTAGATGAACCGCGACTCCCGGTCCTTAACGAAGACCTCCAGTGGTGAGTGCTCGAGGACCGTCCGCAGGATGCTGACCTCATCGGCGAAGAGCGGATCGGCCAGCCACTGGTTGTCGAAGCTCGCATCCCCGGAGTCGTCCCGTGGCGCCCCTGGCTCGGCCAGCAGGCCTCGGTCAGCCAGGGCATCCCTCAGGTCCCTCACTACGTCTTCGGGCCCCGCCAGGCGGTCCAGCAGATCGTCGAAGCGCACTTCGTCAGCACCGTCCCCTGCCTCGACCGGCTCGGCCGGCCGGAGGTTCGCTATGCGGCGTTGTTCCCCATACTGCGTAACATCTCCAAGGCCAGACCAAGGGTGAGGACGTGGCTCCCGCCTAGCCTCCGCTCACTCCGCGGCTAAGGCCCCACACTCAGCACCTTCATCTCCCAGCCGTCGAAGGCCACGGGTCGCTCAGCATCGGCGGGTGTGGCCTCCCCGGTGGCCGGGTCGAGCCATTCCCAGGCTCCCTCGACCGCCACCTCGATGGACACCGTTACCGGCTCCTGCACCTCATTGAAGAGCAGGTAGACGTGTCGGCCGTCCCTGACCACATGGCGATACCGAACACCCGCCGCCGGCGGGTCAAGGGTAACGTCCCGGGGCACTAGGGCGTCGATGGCCTCGACGAGGGAGCCGTCGTCCACTACTCGGCCGCCGCCCACCGGCGACTCCATCCCCCGCACGATCAGCCGGCCCGCTTCCGCCAGGGCCCGCAGGGCGGGTAGCGCCGCCTGGGGCACCCGGCCTAGGGAATCGAGGATGACGGCTTGATAGACCATGCCCGCCAGATGTACGCCCTCGCCGTCGACCCGAGCGTCCTCCCACAGGTGACGCAGCTCCAGGTAGTTGAAGTCGCGCTGGTTCTCGAGGCACACCCTCGCCGCCCCGTCCGGTAGATAGTTGGACCGGCCCAGGATGGCGATGGAGCACACGTGCTCGGAGTCCGTGTTCAGCCAGCACAGTCGGCGCATGGCGTCGGCGTACGGGCGGTACTCCTTCCACCACTCCGCATTGGGCCCCACATCGGGCGGGCGCTCATCTCGGCGTGGCCCACGGACGGAGTAGTAGAAGGCGTGGGGGTAGAGGAGGTTCTGGCCGCGCACGAGGCACCAATGAGCCAGCCACACCATCTCGTCGTACGTCAGCTCATGGCCGTACGCCCCGTATAGCTCGTTGCTGTTTCGCCGCCGCTGGAGGTGGATCATCGCGCTGGAGGCGCACTTGGCCATGGTGGAATGCCCGCCACTGAGGGCCTTCTCCCCCGGCGTGACGTACCGCCATACCAGGTCCTGGCCGGGCATGTGGAAGTAACGCTCCGCACCCAGGTCCATGGAGCCTGCGGGATGTCCTGTGAGGGCGATGTCGTGGGCCTCGCACCATTCGCTCAGCCGGCGATAGTAGTTCTCCTCCAGGCACTCGCCGATGGCGCGGTGGTAGTCGGCCCGGCGCGCCCGCGAATCGGGGTTGTCCTCGTACCACAGATCGGCGAGATGGGGGGTGAAGTCGTAGCCAAGGATGTCGCTGACCTGCTCCAGTGCCTCGGCGTTGCCCGGCACTGTCCCCCCGGCCGGGCCTCGACCGAGCATGGAGGGCTCATCGGTGAAGATGCCGAGGATCGTCTCGCCGAAATGCTCGCCGAACTCCTCATGGAACCGGTCGTAGACCAGCTCGATGAAGCTGTCCACGGCGGCGGGGCTTAGGATGTCGCCGGCCGGTGGTGAGAACTCCCGCACCTCGTCGGTACCCTCGCCGATGTAGTGGACGCCCCGGATCACTCCACCCGACGGCCGCTCGAAGACGGCCAGCCTCTCGCCGCCAGGCCGATCGAGCACGACGATCAGCTCCCAGCCCTCGGGCACGGCCGGCGTCTCGCCCGGCTCCAGGTCCACCTTGAAGAGGCCGCGAGCGGCATGCCGGGGATTGCGCTCCACCACCTGGCCAGCAGAGGAGCCCGAGGGGTACATACCCTCATCGTAGAGGATCACGTACATCCCGCGCCGCTGGGCTTCCTCGATGGCCACCCTCATCATGTCGATCATCGGGGGGGAGAGCCAGCCCATGTCCTCGGGCAGTCCGATGCGCGGATGGATGACGAAGCCGAAGACCCCGTGCTCCTCGAAATCACCGATCTGCCGCAGGATCTCCTCCTCGGTCAGCCGGTCGTTCCAGAACCAGAAGGGCATCACCGAGAACTCCCGCGGGGGATCGGCGAACCCCTCGATGAAGGCCTCCTGCGCTCTTCCGTGCGCGGTCAGCAAGGTCGTCGCCCCCAGGCTCACTGCGAGAATGGTGCGTGCCACTGTCCATTGCCTCCTCGGTCCTGGCCACTCGAGCCCAGCCAGGAGCTAGGCATCATCGTCGGCCCAGTCGGCCGAGACCTCTCCCGAGGTCCGCAGAGACGTCACCGCCTGGGCCGAGCGGGCGAAGGCCATCTGCACACCGTCGGCGTCGGCCGCGAAAGTGGAGGCCCGGTTCGCCGCCACGCCCATCTCGCCGCCCGTAAGCACGGCGTCCTGATTGGCGGCCAGGAACACGAACTCCCAACTGTAGGTGCTCCGCTGATGCTCAATGCGCTCCCTGACGGCCCGGGCTCCCTTGGCGCCGGGGTAGTCGGTGCTGGAATTCTCCAGGCCATCGGTCAGGATGACCATGATGACGTGGGCGGGCCGCTCCTCTTCGGGCATCCCGGCCAGCCGCTCACCGACGGAATCGATGCTCCGCACCACGGCGTCGTAGAGGGCGGTCATGCCCCCTGGCACATAGGTCGCCGGCGTGAGGGGCTTCACGTCGCCGATGGGCTCGTGGTCGCAGACCACGCGGTACTGGGTGTCGAACAGCACCAGGGTTAGCCGGGCCTCTCCGGGCAGGCCCTTCTGCTCGGCCAGGAACGAGTTGAAGCCCCCTATGGCGTCACTTCGGACCGCGTCCATGGAGCCCGACTTGTCGATGATGCAGATGATCTCGGTATAGTCCTTCATGATCTCGCTCCTCCCCGCCCGCCGAAGCCTCCGGCGGACACGCACCTTAGACGAGCAGGCCCCAGTGTCGTGTCGGCGAGCAAGGAAACTCCGGGATGCGGTGGAAGCTCTCCACAGGGGAGGTGCAGTCCGTGGATCCCAAGCACCCCGACCTGGAGAGCGTTCTACCCCACGAGGGTGAGGACTCGCTCGCCGCGGACCCACCCCGCAACCGGCGGCCCCTCGCCCGAGTGACCATCGGCCTTCTCGTCGGTGTGGCACTCCTTGCCGCATACCAGGTCGGACTCCTGCTAGCGGCCGGGCCCTACTCGAGCGCGCCGGGCACAGCCACCTCCGCCCTCATGCCCGAGGGGCTGGTCGTCCTCCTCGCCGCGGTTCAGGTTCTGCCGTACTCACTGCCCGGCCTGTGGCTAGCCTTCTCCTCCGACTCCGAGAAGCCTCGATGGCCTTTCGCCTTGCTGATCGGCGTGGTGCTGTGGCTGGCTCCCCTGTACCATCCACCGGCCTTCGCCTCCTTCCTGCCCCTCGGGGGCTGGCGAACGTACCTGGTCAGCTTGACCCCCGCCGTCGCGGGCTCGCTGATCGGGGGCCTGCTGGGCGATCTCATACGCCGCCGGCCACCGAGCGGGCGTGGGCTGCGCATCGCCGAGATCGCCGCGGGTGCGGTGGTCTGCGCCGGGCTGCTGCTGTTGGCGACGGAGATCCCCTCGGCTCGGGAGGTGGCACGCATCTGCATGGCCGTCGCGTGTCTCATAGGGGGCGTTGTGGCGGGCATCGCCCTGCGGGGCCATCCATGGACCGGGCTATGCCTATTGGCCGCCGCGTCTTCGGCGGTCTGGGTGCCCTGGCGCCCCTTGCTGGTGTTCGGCAGGGAGTGGGCCGCCTTCGCCAGCCCCGCCGTCATGGCGTGCATCGTGGCCGTTGGAGCCGGAGGATGGTGGGCGGCGAGGGTCTGGGTGGAACGCGGGCGGAGGGTAAGGGCGGACTGAGGGCCAGCGGCGGGATGGTCCCGCCGCTGGCCGCAAGCCAAGCTACTCGCTTGTCGGCTCGTCCTCGGTCTCGGTCTCACCGTCGGTCGGCTCTTCGTCGGTGCCCTCGGTCTCGGCGGGCTCATCGTTGGCGGACGGGGACTCGCCATCGGTGCCCTCCTCGGGCTCGGGCTCCGTCGCTTCCTCGTCCGTGCCGGGCTCGGGGTTGGGCTCCTCGGTCGGCTCGGCGCCCTCGCCTCGGAGGCCCTGCATGAAGCCATCGTGACGCTCCTGGGCCGGGGTGGAGGTCATGAGGCCCTTGAGCTCGACGATGTAGGCACCATCGGGGAAGGTCTCGCGAACCCAGAGCCCCGCCTGGCGGCCGATGAGGACGTTATCCCCGCCGATGAAGCAGGTGTAGTTGTCGCCTTCGATCTTCCGATCGAGGACGATGACGGGGATGCCCGCCTCCATGGCCTCGGCCACGGGCTCCGTGAGCGGGCGCGATTCCTTGGGGCTGATGATGATCAGGTCCACGCCCTGCTCGATGAACTCGCGGACTTGGGCCTGCTGATCCTCGGTCTTGTTCTGGGCGTCTTTCATGCTGAGCTGGATCTCGGGGTAAGCCTCGGCGGCGGCCTCCACATCGGCGTTCATCTGGACGCGCCAGGGCTCATTAAGGTTGCACTGGCTGAAGCCGACCAGGTACTCCTGGGTGAGAGTGGGCTCGTCCATCTCGTCCAGGGCGTCGGCTTTGACCCAGCCTTCCTTCTCGTCGGGTGCCACATACCGGCCGCCTTCGCCCACGTTCTCGGCGGTGTAGACGGTGGTACCTAGGGCGATGTTCTTGGGCACCTCGGCGCCGCTGAGGAGCAGGGCCGCGGCCCTAATGGCTTGGGGGCCGCCCGTGGGGTACTCGAAGGTCGCCGCCAGGATGCCCTCCTCGACGTAGGTGATCCCCTCGTGGGGGAGGGCGTCGATACCGATGAACCTGATGGTCTCGGCCCGCTCCTGGTCCGCCTGCTGGCTGGCCGTGAAGGCCCCGTGGGCGCTCGGATCGTTGTGGCCGTAGACCACGTCGATCTCAGGCTCGCGCGAGAGCGCGGAATTCATCTCGTTCTGGGCTACGTCCTCGAGCCACTTGCAGTCGGCCTCGAAGACGATCTCGTACTCGCCGCCCCGGTCCGGCGGCTCCCACGTGTCGTCGGGCTGGGTGGTGGTGCCGGTGGTGGCGGTCGGCTCGGTTCCCGTCTCGGGCCGGCTGCATCCGGCCACGAGCAGCCCCGCTACGATAAGGGCCGTGAGTAGGTACCAGGTCATACGTGCGCGCATAGAAACTCGCCTCCTGATGAGTTAGCTGCTTCGCCCTCTGCTGATGCGTGGCGTCCCTTACTACTTGGCCTGTCGGCGGCTCTGGATGACAACGGCTACGACGATGATCAGGCCTTTGACCAAGAGCCGGTAGGCTTCGGGCACGGCGTTGACCGACAGGATCTTGTTGATGTATCCGATGATCAGGGTCCCGATGAGTGTGAAGATCACGCTGCCCCGTCCGCCCATCAAGCTGGTGCCCCCGATGACGACGGCCGCGATGGCATCCAGCTCGAAGGTGAAGACCGCCTCGGGATTGCCCAACCGGAGTCGGCAGGCGTTGCTGATGCCGGCGAGCCCCGCCAGGGCCCCGCACAGTGAGTAGGACAGGATCTTGGCCCCGTTCACGGGCACGCCCGAGAGCCGGGCCGCCTCCTCGTTCCCACCGATGGCGTAGAGGTACCGGCCGAACCGGGTGTATTTCACCATGAGCGCCATCACAACGATGGCGACCACGAACAGGACGGTGACGGGCCTGAGGAACCCCCCGACGGCGGGATCGGTCATCCACTTCATGAAATCCGGGGTGCCTCGCTGTACATAGAACCAGTCGTGGAGCCCCGGGGCCACTTTCTGGCCGCCGGAGATCACCTTGGCTCCACCTCGAGCGGCCACCATCATGGCCAGGGTGGCCACGAAGGGCTGAAGCCCCATCCTCGATACAAGCAGGCCGTTGGCCAGCCCGCAGATCGCGCCGAGAGTGATCGCCCCGCCCGCGGCCGCCAGCGGCGGCAGGCCGTGGCCCATCAGTAGCCAGGTGAACCATACGGCGGTGATGCCCAGAACCGAGCCCACGGACAGGTCGATGCCCGCCGTAAGGATGACCAGGGTCATGCCCGTGGCCAGTAGGCCGTACTCGGCGTACTCGTACAGCATGGACGCATGGAGGTTAGATGTGAGGAACAAGGGTGGCTGAAGCTGCCGTCCCTCGGGCGTATCCGCCATCAGAGGCTTGGCCTCGCCCCTCACTAGCGCCAGAAGGTAGGGCGTATCAGCTCCGTACTGCGGCGTGAATAGCACGCCCAGCAGCATCACTGCCAGTAGCGCGGTGATGCCACGGTTCTGGGCGAAGAAGCGGAGCACGGGGTTCCGGGGCCCCTGGCGCCGGGCCACCTCCGCCGCTTCCATCGCCCCCTCTTGGTCCTCCGGCTGCTGCTCCTCAGGCTTGTCGCCCTTGGGCGTATCCTCAGGCATGGGTCGACACCTCCGACATGGCCGCTGCCATGACGTTCTGCTGGGTCATCTCCTGGCCCCGCAGCTCCTCGGTTATCCGGCCCCGGTGGAAGACCAGAATCCGGTCACTCATCTCCACGAGCTCGGGCAGCTCCGAGGTGATCAGCAGGATCCCCTTGCCCTGCCCGGCCAGCTCGTTCATCAACTCGTAGATCTCCGCCTTGGCCCCGACGTCGATGCCCCGGGTGGGCTCATCGAGAAGCAAGATGTCCGGCTCGGTCATGAGCCACTTCGCCAAAGCCACCTTCTGCTGGTTGCCCCCCGAAAGGGAGCTGACCTCGATCTCGAGGGAGGCCGTCTTCACCGACAGCCGCTCCCGCAGAGGCCGGGCGGCCCTGACTTCCTCGCCGGGCAGAACCAGCGGAGGCGGCCCCATCCGCCTTAGCGAGGCCAAGGTCATGTTGTGCAGCACGGACATGGAGAGCACCAGGCCCGTAGTCTTGCGATCATTGGTGAGGAGGGCCAGGCCTTTGGCCAAGGCATGGCTCGGCCGCCCGATGGTAACCGCCTCGCCACGCACCGTTGCCTCAACCTGGGCGTGGGGGTACTGGCCGAACAGCAGGCCCAGCAGCTCACTGTTGCCCGCTCCCCGGAGGCCGCCGAGCCCCAGGATCTCCCCGGCCCGGAGCGTGAGGGAGGCGTGGTCGACCAGCAGGCGGTCGGTCCCGTCGGCCGCCGGCAGGACGGCATCCTCCACCCGCAGCAGCTCCGCGCCTAGCTCCACTTTGCGTTTGGGGAATAGGGTCTCGATCTTCCGGCCCACCATCCACTCGATGAGCTGGCCGGGCTCGAGCTCGCCGGCGTCGGCGGTGCCGATCCAGTGGGAATCGCGCATCACCGTCACCCGGTCGGCCAGCTCGTAGATCTCCTCCATCTTATGGGAGATGTACACGATGGCCACGCCCTCGGCCTTGAGGACCCGGATGATCTCGAACAACTTGCCCGCCTCGGCATCGGTGAGGGCGGAGGTGGGCTCATCCATGACGATGAGCTTGGCCTGGCGGGAGAGGACCTTGGCGACCTCGACCATCTGCTGGGTGGCGATGCCGAACTCCTCGGTGGGCCTCGTCACGTCCACGGGCGTATCCAGACGATCCATGAGCACTTCGGCCTCTGACCGCAGCCGGGACCACTTCACGATGCGCAGGGGGCCCATGGGCTCAGAGCCCAGGTAGATGTTTTCGGCCACGGACATGTTCGGGCAGAGCGAGAGCTCCTGATGGATCATGGCGATGCCGGCGTCCTCGGCATCCTTGGGGCCGCGGATGTTCAGCTTGCGGCCATCGAAGACGATCTCACCCTCGTCGGGCAGCACGGCGCCACAGAGGATGCGCATGAGGGTGGACTTCCCCGCGCCGTTCTCACCGATCAGGGCGTGGACTTCACCGGCGCGGACCTCGAAGTCGACATGGCTGACGGCATGTACGCCGCCGAACCACTTGTCGATCTGCCTCATCTCAAGCAGGGCTTGCTGGGCCATGGCTTCCCGCGGGGTCTCCCATCGTGGCATAGCGCCGTCCACCCGCACGGGTATTCCCGCCCGGGCACCCCTTGCCCTGCCCGATCTGGAGTCACCTCCGCTACCCTTTCAGACTAC
>WJIW01000296.1 GCA_014730065.1 Armatimonadia bacterium
CCTCTACACCAACGCTACGGTCCCGTACTTCCGCGCACCCCACATCTACCTGGCCTTCCCCATGCGGTACGTGCCCGAGCGGAAGAAGATCGCCGAGCATCCGCACCCTGGCGTGTGCGATGGCGTGCTCATGTCATCCCGAGACGGCCTCCATTGGGACAGGTGGGTCGAGGCCTTTCTGCGTCCTGGGCCCGATTGGCATAACTGGACGGACCGCAACAACCATGTCGCCTACGGCATCCTACCCGCCTCGGAGACCGAGATCTCGCTCTACTGGACCGAGCACTACCGCCACGACTCGGCTCGGCTCCGGCGAGGCACGATCCGCACCGATGGGTTCGCCTCGCTCCACGCCGGCGCCCAGGGGGGCGTGGCCCTCACCCGTCCGCTGATCGTCGATGGACGCCATCTGGAGCTGAACTACGCCACATCCGCCGTGGGCTCCGTGCGGGTGGAGATCGTGGGTGAGGATGGTCGGCCGCTCCCTGGACTCGGACATATGGAGAGCGAGGAGTTGTTCGGAGATGAGATAGCACGCCGCCTACAGTGGGCGTCGAGAGAGACTCTCCCGGACCTGCATGGCCAGCCCATCCGCCTCCGCATACACCTGAGGGATGCGGATCTCTACTCCCTCCGGTTCACCGACTGAGGAGCGGGGGGGCCATCATGGGCGATCGTGGCTACTTCGACATAGCTCCCTTCGCCACCGAGATCCTCTGGGAGGATCCGGTCTCGACGGGCCTGCGGTGGGAGGAGCCACGGCGCATTCATCGGCTGGTTCTGCAGTTCGCTGGCAGCGCCGCCATCCAGCCGCCCGAGAGTCTCGGCCTTCAGTACTGGCACAACTACTGGCCCGAGACCGGAGAACACGACCGGTCGGCGGCGGAGCTGGGCTGGGCCCCCAGCGAGGACTGGTACAACGGCCGGTGGCAAGATGCCGACACCTCCTTCGAGGAGACGGATCGCGGTCTCGTGCTCGCCTTCGAGCCGCTGAGCCGCAAGGAGTTCCCCCACCTGGAGGGCCGGGCCGAGACGTACCGCCTGACCAACCAGATCCGCCTCAACGTCAGCGAGGGTTGGCCCGCCATGGAGTGGATCCGGGTCGAGACCGTGGCCGAGTGGGAGAGCGTCAGTCTGCGGCTGCGGTTCGGAACCGCTCCCATGCCGACCCCATTGGCACCGCGCGCCTACAATGGCCGCATCCACGCGTGGGACGCCCGGGAGCGGGAGGTGGCGATCTGCGCCGACGTGATCCTACCCACGAGCCTGAACGGCCCGCCCGACCCAGCCGAGGATACCATCATCAGCCTTGGCGGCGACGAGCCCCGCTTGTCCTTCCATCCCCGCCAGGTCATGGAGCACGGCACGATGGTGATCCCTAGCCACGGGGTCGTGATCGACGCCCCCGGCGTGCCATCGGATGCGCCGCCCGAAGTGCCGTGCGTCTACGACCGGATCCACACGGCCCCGGAGCAGTCCTTCGGTGCGGCATTGGCGGCCATGCCGCCAGCCGATCCGCTGCACTTCGTCCTCGGCTGCCCCGGCGCGCGTCAGAAGTTCCGCCTGGAGCCTTCGGGCGAGCTGCTCCTGCCTCGCAACTACATTGAGCGAGTGGAGGGAGCGGACACGGGCGGCATGCTATGGGAGGGCACCCTACGGGTGGACATGGGCCTCCCGGGCCGTCGCCCTGAGCGGCGGAGGGTGGATGGCTATCTCCCTGTGCTCGTGTCCACATGGCAGGCCGATGGCGTGACCTACGAGCTCACGAGCTTCGCGGCTCCTCTGCACCACCGCTTGGGCGACGGCGACCTGCCCGGTGACGCCACCATCGTCGCCGTGCTGGACCTCAGACTGACGACGACCGACGAGGCTGAGGTGCGCTTGCCGCTGGACGTGAGCGACGACGGTGGCCCTAACCTGGCCGGACTTCACGACGACCTCCTGTGGGGCCGGTGCGGAGATCAGCTCAAGCTGCGCGCTCGCGTCATCGCCGACGGGCTCGAGTGGGACCAATCGGCGCTTCGCGCACGGCTCGGTGCCGGCGAGTCCGTGCGGTGCTCGCTCGTGATACCCGCGGTCACGCCCACGGACAAGCGGGAGTTCGAAGCCCTCGATGGACTGGACGTGGATCGGGCCCTGGAGGATGTGCTCACTTTCTGGAGGAGCAAGCTTGGATCGGGCCTCCAGATCCGCTCACCCGAGCCGGGTCTCGACGACTTCCATCGAGCTCATCTCTCACACATGCTGATCACCGATGACCGGGAGCCCGGCTCGGACCTGGTCCACACCCGGGTCGGGAGCTTCCACTACGGCAACTACGCCAACGAGTCGTGCATGGTCATCTCCTCTCTCGACCGGCGCGGCCTGCACAACGAGGCCCGGCGCCGGCTGGAGACCTTCCTTCACTACCAGGGCACGGTGCCGCTGCCGGGCAACTACACCACCAGCGAGGGCGTCTTCCACGGCTCGGGGGGCTACGAGTGCGGAGGCTACAATCAGCACCACGGCTGGGTGCTGTGGGCCCTGGGGGAGCACTACCGCCTGACCCGGGACGATGCCTGGCTGGAGAGGGCCGCTCCGGGCATGCTCGCCGGCGCGGACTGGATAACATCCGAGCGCCAGGCAACCCTGGCTTACGACGACACCGGCAGCCGCTTGCCCGAGTGGGGGCTCCTGCCCGCCGGCTCGCTGGAGGATGTAACCGACTTCCAACACTGGCTCTCGACCAACGCCTTCTCGTACTACGGCCTCCGGAGCGTGGCCGATGCCCTCACCAGGGGACGCCACCCCGAGGCCGGGCGCATTCTCGATGCCGCCGAGGCGTACCGCCGCGACATCGAAGACACATTCGAGCGTCAAGCAGCCCGCGCGCCGGTGGTCTGCCTCCGCGATGGCACCTGGGTCCCCCACTATCCGTCCCGGGTCTATCGGCGGGGCCGCGACGTGGGCTGGATCCGCGAGACCCTGGAGGGGGCGTTGCACCTCGTCTGCTGCGGGGTCGTCGACCCGGGCTCCGATGTGGCGACCTGGATCCTGAAGGACTATGAGGACAACCGCTACGTTCGCGCGCCCTTCGGCTACCACATCGCCGATGAGCGGTTCGAGCGGGACTGGTTCTCCCTGGGCGGGTTCTCCATGCAGCCCAATCTGCTCTGGGGACCTGTGACCTACCTGCTGCGTGACGAAGTGAAGCACTTCCTGCGGGCCTTCTTCAATGGTCTGGCGTCGGCATGGCGATGCGACGTCCGCATGCTAACCGAGCACCCGCTGCCGGAGCTGGGCTGCAACCAGGGCGATCACTTCAAGACCTCCGACGAGGCCCAGGCGGCGCACTGGCTGCGGATGATGCTGCTTCGCGAGAACGTGGACGACTTGTGGATCGGCCAAGCCGTGCCGCGTGGATGGATGGCATCCAGCCAAGCCGTGGAGATCGAGCGATGCGCCACCTGGTTCGGACCCGCGGGCTTCCGTGTGGAGCACTCGGGAGAGCGCACCGTTATGGAGCTTGACCCGCCGACCCGGAACCTCCCGCGACGCCTCGTCCTGCGGCTCAGGCACCCCGACGGCAGGCCCTTCACACGGGTTACCATGGACGGACGCGCCGTGGACACCATCGATCCAGAGCGGGAGCTGGTCGAGATCGACTGCCCGCCCCAAAGACCGGTAACGGTCGAGGCGTGGTACTAGGACTACTCGATCACCAGTGCGTCGCTCACTGGCTCAAGGTAGTGGTAGATGGTCCAGAACAGCAGGATGCACGCATTGCCGCAGATCAGGCCCAGGGCGGCGGGCCGGATCTTGTTGTGGGATCCCACGCCGCCGTATTTGAGCAGCGCCGACTTGAAGCACCAGCCGATGAAGATCGAGAAGCCGTACCGGTCCATCATGAACTGGGGCCCGAGGGCGGCACCATAGGCGAAGGCCAGCAGGGGGAACCGGTGGTAGTGGGTGCGGAGCAGATGCAGCCCCGCCACGATGATCGCGCCATGGGCCATGGCCGCGTATGCCTCGCGTCCATAGGGGTTCAGCACCGTCGTCAGGTTGTGGATCTGGTTCGGCAGATCATCGGCGGCCCCCGCTGGCCACCATCCAAGGTCGTAGACTCCCTGGGTGTAGATGGCGTAGATGGAGGCGGGGTGAGACGCGAACACGGCCACCAACAGAGCACCCACCATGAGCCACAGGCCAGAGCTGTCCTTCAACCGGCTCAGCTCGTTGATCTTGAACCCCTGGAGCACGTTCGCCACCGTGGCCGAGGCCGAATCCTGGATCTTCCAGCCCATGTAGCACAGCGCCGTCGTCGTCTTCTGGCCCAGGGGGTTGAAGGTGCCCCAGAGGCGCGCCGTGATCTCCTGGGGCGGGAACATCGGCGTCCAGACACAGAACAGGCCCATCTCCGCCACCAGCCGCGATAGCACGATCAGGCCCACCACGTAGAGGCCGACCATCACCAGGATCGGTGCCGGGCTTGCTCCGGCGGCCACGCCCCAGACTACGATCACCGCGAGGCAGAAGACGATCCCCCACCCCGCCAGAGCGGGTCGCATGGGGTGACGGTCGTGGGGCGTCTCCTCGGTGTCGTCCTCCTCGCCGCGGATCCCGAACATGCCGCGAAAGGCCTGACCCAGGGTTCTGCGGGCACCCCACAGGCAGATGCCCGCCAGCACGAGGTAGGCACCCACGCCCTGCTGCAGCAGGTACTGGGGATGGTCGAGCAATCCCCGCATATCGCGGTAGACGTAGATGAGTCGCCTAAGGATCCAGAAGAACCACAGACTGAACCCCACGGCCGTTGGGATAAGGTACGTGGCTCCGATGGTCTCGAAGTAGATGTGGAGAGGAAGGTAGTCCAGGCTGGTCCATGGCGGCGTGCCGAACACTACCCCGATGTCCTTGTAGAGGTTGACGCCTCTGATGTCGGGGTTGTGGAAGCTGAGGGCCTTCTTGGTGTAGACGATGACGGGGATGATGAATGTCAGCCAGAAGAGCTTGTTCTTCAGGAGCTCTGGCACCACATCGGTGCGCGTCTTGTAGGTGACCAGCTCCACGGGAACACGGGCCAGGGGGTACGTCAGCCGCTCCTGATCCCATCGCCGACGGAACAACGCAGCCAGGCATATCTGTAGCCCCAGGAGGGCCAGCAGGTAGGGCGTCCATAGTAGGATTGGCCGCACCCAGGGCTGCCATGGGATCGCCTCTCCCCAAGGCAGGCCGTGGAAGGCGTGGGAGATCACATCGCCTTCGGCGTCCATGGCCGGCACCATCCATGGCTCGATGTGAGGGATCACCTCGGTGTCGAAGTCATTGCTCTGCCCGTGGGCGTAGTACTGGGATCCGATCATGCCCAGGTAGAGATAGGTGACGAGCTGCTGGCCGGGGATGCCTGCCATCACCAGGATGGCGATGTAGATGAAAGCGAGCTGCCTCTGGGAGAAGGCCCTCCGCCGCACCAGCAGCATGCTCAGGGCATTGACGGCGATCAGGGCGAAGACCACGAACACGGCGACCCGCGGGAGGTGTCCGAGACCGACCAGGTCGTAGTTTATCAGGGCCGAGAAGGCGCCGCCGACGGCGACGGCTCCGACGAGCACCAGGCCCACCACCGCCGTGGAAGGGTGTAGGCCCGCGACCTCCTCGGGTGAGCGTATCTCCGCTCCCCCCGCGCTCTCGGCCTTGTCATCCTCTGGTGGAATCCGCCTGTCTGCCATGGGCCGATGCTCCACTCCCGATGCATGGTTCACACCGAGGGCCCGCAGGGCCTCCCGGGTGGGTCCGCGCGCCGGTCACCACCCCTTCGACGCCTCCAGTGCTCGCTTGCCCTCCTCCACCCCGCACCCCATGGTCACCATGTAGACGCCTCGAGTGCCTATCGCGTCGACCACTGACTTGGCTTGGTCCAATGGCACGCCGATGAGGATGAGTGACTTCCGCTCCAGGATCTTGTGGTACATGTCGAACCACATGGGATCATGGACCCCCGGCTGGCCGGCTCCGGGTGTCCACTGGATCACCTGAAGCCCCGGCACCTCGAGCAGATGATCGAGGTGGCAGATACAGTCCGGGCCATCCAGGTGGAACATGGCGTAGTCCAGCCCCTCGCACTGCTTGGCCAGGTAGGGCGCGACGAACTCGCCAAACTGCCTGGGGCCCAGCGCGGCGGCGATGTCGCATTGGACCTTGGCGTACCGGCCGGGCGCCCAGGTCTGGAATGCCGAGAAGCAGCAGCCCCCCCCCTCATCCCTGACCATCTCGTAGAGGGGGTCGAAGGCCTCGAAGTACAGCTCGGTCAGCCGCTCCAGGTATGCGTGAACCACCTGCGGCCGATCCATGAGGTCGACGAGGAGCTTCTGGTTGTTGTAGATAGCGGCGAGGGTGTCTAGGCCCTCGACCAGGTCGGGAAGGGACACGTAGTACCGTCCCTTGGACGCCTCCAGCGCCGCCTCGATGTAGTCCACATGGACCCGGTACCACTTGTTCTGGGGGTCGAAGTGAAGGTCCGGCCCATCGCCCAGGTCGTCCAGGGTCGGCTCGTACCACACCGTGGTGGGCGCGAACACGGGCTCCACGCCGATGAACAACCCGAAGCTCCCGGGGCCTATCTGACTGTCGAGATAGGGAATGGCGTCGCCTAGGTACGCCGTATGGGCCAGCTCGTGCTCGAAGCGAGCGACGCGGATTCGGGGGTTGGTCCAATGATCCATCCAGTCCTTGGCCTCGGGGATGGGTGGCGGGTCGAAGCTCGGGATGTCGCGACGGGCTACGATGCGCCACGCCACGCCCTCCACGTCCTCGCCTCGCCACCACGAAGTCAGGCGCTCCTTGGCTGCGACGGGGTCCTGGGTCTGAAGCATGGGCCATCCTCGCTCTCGCTCTCGGGTCCGAGCCTATGCGCCGCCAGAACTCCCCGGACCTGCCCGGAGTGCGCGCCGTCCACGGTGGTAACATGTGGCCATCCTATTGGAACCAGCCTGACATACCGGTCCGCTTTGGAGGGGATCTCGTGGCCGAGCGCTCCGAGCCCGTTGCGGCCTTGCGGTTGCACCCTGTGTGGCGACTCGCGCTGGTCCTTCTGTCCGCTCTACTGCTCGTGCTGAGCTTCGAGCCCTACGCTCTGAGCTTCCTGGCATGGGTCGCACTGGTGCCGCTGCTTGTGGCGTTGCCCGGCATGTCGGGTACGGGCGCGCGTGGTCTGGCCTTCCTCTTCGGATACGCCTTCTTCGCCGGCGGTGTATCGTGGCTCTTCGGGATCTTCGGCGCGGCCGCCGTGGGCCTGATCGGTGTGCTCGCCGCCTTCCTCTGGCTATTCGGACTGCTGTTCTGGCTCGCGGAGCAGCGCGGCGGCGCGGGCTTGGCGCTGGCCCTCTCGCCGGTCTTCTGGATCGGCATTGAGCTGGTCCGTGGGGAGCTATGGCCGCTTCGTTTCTCATGGCTCCAGCTCGGGTTCAGCCAGGTGCCCAATCTGCCCCTTCTGCAGATCGCCGGGGAGATCGGGGTCTATGGGCTCGGGCTGCTCATCGTGGGAGCGAACGCCGCGGTCGCGTGGGTCTGGCTCAGAGGACGATGGGTGCGCGGAGTGCTGGCCACCGCCGCGGTACCACTTCTGGCGATGGGTCTAGGCCTGTACGAGGTGGATCGAGGCCGATGGTACCCCACCGGCGCCCCTTCGACCTTCGTGGCCCTGATCCAGACCGATGCCGCCAGCCCGGTGCGGGACGTGGCCAAAGCTCAGCGCATCCCCGCCGAGGTGGACCTGATCTGCTGGCCTGAGAACGCCCTGCACGGTTTCCCCCTGGAGGAGCCAGAGCTGCTCGACGACCTGTCTCTCCTGGCCCGCGAGTCCGATGCGATCCTGGTGATCGGGTGCAAGATCGCTGCGCCCAACGGTGGTGAGCGACTGGGCACAAAGCTGCGGGCCAGGCTGAGCGCGGAGCGTCAGCCGGCGGATCGACCCTACTATAACTCGGCCCTGGTCATCGGCCCCGACGGCACCGTCGCCGGCCAGTACCACAAGCGCCACCCGGTCCAGTTCTTCAGCGACGGGGTTGCGGGCCGCGCCGTTGACCCCATCACCGTGGCCGACCGGGACCTGGGCATCGCCATCTGCTACGATATGACCTTCTCACACGTTCCCCGGCAGCTCACCCAGAAGGGCGCGACCCTTCTGGTCGTGCCGGCCCTTGACGACCTGCCATGGGGACCGGTGCAGCAGAGGCAGCACGCCTCGATGATTCAGGCCCGTGCGGTGGAGAACCGGCGATGGGTCGTCCGAGCAACCACGTACGGCATCTCTCAGGCCGTGGCGCCTTGGGGCTTCGAGGCCCGCAGCATCGACCGTGGCCGCGAGGGCGTCTTGTGGTTCAGTACGCTCAACATCGCCGAAGCCAGCGGCCACTGCCGGTGGGGATGGGTGCTCCCCTACGTATGCCTCGCTGGGATCGGCGTCTTCCTCCTGTCGGAGCTGATCTTCGTCTGGGCCGACCGGGTACTGGGCGACGCGCCAGGGTCACTCCCGCCGGGGCGCGACGCAGCGGAAGCCGATGGTGGAGCATCGATCCAGCCCCGGCCACATGAGTAGGAACTTGGCGTGGGTCTCGATGGGCTGCTCGCCTCCGGGGAAGTACCAGCCCGACCCCTGGGCTTGGTACTCGCTTCCGCCGCGGAGCAGGACGTACCGGTTCCACCCGTCATCCCGCTCGCTCTCGGTCCATTCCCATACCCGGCCATACTCGAACCCTTCCGCCAGAGACTCGGCGGCGTGGTGCCACTCCAGCTCCGTGGGCAGCCGCATGCGAGCCCACTCGGCATAGGCCCGGGCGTCGGCCAGGTCGACGTAGACCACGGGCTCGTCCAGGATGGCCTCGGGGCAGCGGTCGCCCCCCCAGTGGTCCAGGAACCTATGCTGGGCGTCGGGCTCGTATCCCGTGGCATCAAGGAACTCCTGGAACTCGCCGTTGGTGACGCACCGAGGCATCGTCCAGTGGGCCGCGACCCGGGCCTCGAACCGGTGCAGCAGGCTGCCGTTCCAGGGGGTCCCGGTGGTGTACTCACCCCAGCGCGAAGGCGGCACGTCGGGGTCCGGATAGCAGCCGCACTCGCGCCGCTGGTGCTCGATGCGGAAGGTGCGGTCGGTGGCCGCCACGGGGAGCAGGCCTCGCTCCTCGGCCCTGCCGGCGCTCCAATCGGGCACGGCGGGCGGCGGCACCGGCTCCACGACGCTTGGGAGGTCCATCCAATCATCGTCCTCAGCCCGCGGCACGGGCACGCCCGCGGCCTCGGCCCTCTCCCGAAGGAACCCCAGCAGCTCGCCGGTGACCTGGTCCCGCGGCACGGCGAGAACGACACCCAGATGCTCCATGTCGAGGGACATAAC
>WJIW01000297.1 GCA_014730065.1 Armatimonadia bacterium
CACGCCGAAGTTCGCGTGCATGCGGCCTTGGAGGACGTGACGGCGGATGAAGCAGTCAGGCGACTCAGCGGCATGGCGGGCCTCCAAGCGGACAAGGTCCCCGCTGACGGCTACCTGGTCCGCGGTGACGGCGCTCAGTGAGCGGGTCGGGGTTCGTCCCGTCTACCTGGTCCTGCTCACCCTGACGGCGGTGGCCGGCACTGTGGGCTGGGCCATCCCACGGGTGATCAGCGACTACCGCTCCGAGAACGACCGCCAACAGCTCGCGGCGGAGCTCGTCCCCTTGGCCGATGAAGCGTCGCTACTGGCCAGCACGGAAAACATCGATGAGCTGACCTTCCAGGACAGTGCAATGGACTTCGCGGCCGGGGAGTGGACCGTCTCCGAGGCTGTGGGTTTTGGGGAGGCGACTCGCCTGCTGGGCATCGCGGGAGACGCCGGTGGCGAGGCCCTCGAGGAGGCCATCGCCATCGCCGCCGTTGAGCGCGCTGCCGACATACCGCCTCCCTACGGGGCCGAGGACCTGAGCCCGCAGGAGCTGGCCGATCTGGAGGCCCTCAAGCTGTGCTTTCGCACCATGGCCCGGGCCCAGGACCAACTGCTCCTGGCCATGGAGCGAGCCGAGCCTGATGAGAGCATCGAGGACACCATCGCCTCCATAGTGTATGCCGCGTGCGCCGTCGGCGACGTGGCCTATCGCCTGGAGCTCGGTACCAGCTTGGCTCCCGACGCCCTCGCGCTAAGGCGGAACTCCCTCAGCGTGCTGCGCCGCGCCCATCCTCTGCCGCCCAAGGAGTCCGCCCTGGGAGCGACCCTGGATGGCCTGATACTTGAGCAGAATCGGGCCGTGGTAGCGGTTCGTGCCGAGTCCGCTCGCGAGCCCAGCCCGGTCCTGGCCTCCCTGCGCTCCGCCCAGGATGCTCAGGTGCGCCGTGGGGCCTTCGTTCGGGTCTGGCGCGAGCGGGCCGCCAGAATCCAAGGGGCCCTGGACGACTTCCAGCCGGTGGCGCCTCGGCTGCGGCGGGCGCTTATGGACGCGGGATTGGGCGATCCCCGGGGCGGCGTTGCCGAGTACCTGGAGGAGTCCCGCCAGTTCTGGGAGCAGCGGCTGCGCGAGGAGGAGGGCGCCGATGGGGCCCTGGGCGATGGCGAGGAGGGGTTTCGGGCCGAGATGCCGTCACGTAGGTTCGGCGGTCCTCCACCCGGCGCGTTCCGCGGCGGCACCGCATTCCCTGGCAACCCACCCAAACCCTCCGTTCGGAGCCGACCTACCAGATAATCAGGTCCACCAGGTAGTTGAGGGCATAGACTGCCAGCAGCGAGATGACCACCGATGAGGTGGTGGCTCGGCCGACCCCACGCGACCCGCCGGAAGCGGACAGCCCACTGGCGCAGGCGATCAGCGACAGAGCGACGCCGAACACGACCACCTTCACCAGGCCGCCATAGAGATCCCCCGCCGCCAGCCGGTCGGAGAGAGACGTCATGAACATGGCCGTGCTGACTCCACCACCCCAAGACACTACGATCCCACCGGCGATCCCGACGAGCAGCCCGTAGGCGTAGTGCACGGGCATCATCAGGACCGTGGCCACCAGACGAGGCACCACCAGGAACTCAACGGGTCGCACGGTGAGCGAGACCAGTGCATCGACCTGCTCGCTCACGCGCATGGTCCCAAGCTCGGCAGTCATCGCCGACCCGCAGCGGGCGATGACGCAGACGGCGCACATCACCGGAGCGACCTCGCGGACGATGGCCAGTCCAACCAAGCCGCCCACGGCATCCCGCATCCCCAGATTCCGCACCACCGCCTGAAGATGGTACGCGAAGGTGGCGGCACTGAAGAGGATCGTCGCCAGGACGACGGGTAAGGAGCGGACCCCGATCTCCCGGAGCTGGACCAGGGTGTCGCCCCAGTGTATCCGAAGCCTGGTGATGGCCGCCGCCGCCTCGCCCGCCATCAGTCCGAGGCGCCCCAGGTACTCGATGCCCGATCTCAACGCCAGGATCAAGGCGTCACCACCAGCCGCCCGTACGCCTCGCCCTCGACTGCCCAGGTGGTCTCCATGAAAGCCCTTTCGATGACCCGGCCGGCACCCAGAAGCCCCGCCATGGGCGACGGCTCGGGCGGATCCTCGCCCTCGGGAACGTCCCGAGTGCCCATCTCGCCTGAGTCATCGAACCCGACGGCCGCTAGGTCGCCGGCCAGCATCCGGTCCATGGGGCTCTCCACCAGGTCGCACGCGATCGCCGACCGACGCCCCGAGCGGGAGAGCCAGTCGCAGTACTCGGCCGGTAGCCGGAAAGCCGGTGGCGACTCCCAGGGATCGTACGTGCCCACCCGGTCCGTCGCCTTACCGTGCACCCGTACCAGGTAGCTGCCGGGCTCCAAGTCCGCCGGGATCTCCAGAGTCGCCTGGGTCCGGACGGCCGAAGCTCGGGCCGGTCTGAGGGTCGCCGTAACGAGGGCGGATCCGCCGGGGGCCGAGCGGTCCGGCGCCACCTCGCACCCCAGGATACGGGCCGATCGGATCTCAGCGGACCCCTCGATGGAGATGCGGGCACGGGCGGGCCGGTAGGCGAACAAGGGGCCGTAGAACACGGCATCGAGAACACTGCGCACCTCCGCCGCGCACTGACCGCCGATGTCTCGGGTGCTCGACAGCACGTCCCGGCGCTCGATCACATACCCGCCTGCGGTGTGAAGGGAAAGGGTGAGGGTCGCCGAGCCGGGGCCCACTCGGTCGAGCACGCCATCGGCCCCGGCGATGGTCGCCGATGCAGCCGTCTCCCGGAAGATCTCCGGCGTGGACACCAACTCCAGGCTCAGCTCCCGCGAGGCGCCATCGCCGCGCGTGACCGAGACCACGGTGGGCACTAGCTGTGGGGTCCGCGCGAGATCGACCACCAGCCCGGCTCCCCGGTCCTCGACCACGGTGCCGATGGGAGGTCCGACGGGACTGCCCATGGCGAAGGGAACCGTCTCCGAGGGGATGATGGCACCCATATCGGACCGCACTAGGGGGTACTCGCAGGGCCCCTCGTGGAGGAACTTGTGGCCGAAGACCAGGGCCCGCTCGCCCCGGACCATGGAGACAGTGCCATAGGTGGTGACGTGGATGTCGCCCCGAGCGAGCTGGACGCCGATGGCGTGGCCCGGCCTGAGATCCGCCGGCGCCGGTCGAGGGGGGGCGGCTTGGGCGATGCCGCTCCAGAGGAGGCTGCTCAGAGGGTCGCGCGGGCCGGCGCCCACGGGCAACCCGACCGGAGGCAGCCAGACCGACTGCATGGGTGCCCCGCCCAGCATGGGCTCCAGGTAGACGGCCGGGGTGGCGTACCCGTAGTGGGGATCGGCGTCGGGGATGGCGTAGGTCAGCACCGCGGCCAGCTCACCATCCAGGTAGATGGGGCTGCCGCTCATGCCGGCGGCGATGCCTCCCGCAGCCTCTATCTCCGGCCCGCTCACCCGGACAAGCAGCGCATCCACCGTCGATCCGTCACCCCGGAGCACCTGAAGGATCTCCACGTCGTACTGGGAGGGCTCCATACCTCGGAATGTGGC
>WJIW01000298.1 GCA_014730065.1 Armatimonadia bacterium
CGCTGATGCTGCTCGGCCTCGGCGCGACCGCACTGGTCGTCCGACGCCGGCGCTGACGCAAAGTACAACAAGGCACAACGAAGCACACGGCCCCGCCTCGCAGCCGCCGGACGGCTCGGGACGGGGCTTTTCCGTGCGCTGCGGCCATTCACTTTGCCAACGCCTACCTGCCGCGTTACAAACGGTGCGGATTCAGTCCGACCAGTCCCCTTCAATCGGAGGCCGCCACCATGCTGCGACAACTCTGGCTCGCGTTCGTCCTGATGCCCGCCCTCGGCACCGCCGCCCTGCTCGCCCAAGACACCACCGCGGAGGATTTCGTCCATAACCGCGAGTGGTTCGCACAGAAGCCGCGCCATCTTTACGGCTGCGGCGTCAACTGGGCCGACTGGCAGTGGCCGGGCAAGCGGACGATGTGGCGCACCGACGGCCGGGCCATGCAGATGATCAAGGACATGGGCGGTACGAGCGTCCCGGTCAACATCCCCTGGCTGAACGTCGAGCCCGAGCCGGGCCAATGGGATTTCGATTACGTCGATCACCAGGTGGCCGAGGCGGAAAAGCGCGAACTGGCCATGTTCGCCTACATGGGCCTGACCCCGGACTGGGCCCTGCCGCCCGAAGCCCCCGACCAGCCCGGCATCGGGTACCGCTTCCCGCCGGATGAGAAGTACGCCGACGATTTCGAGCGCTTCTTCGAGGCCCTGGCCCGGCGGTATCGGGGTCGGGTGAAGTACTACGAGTTCTGGAACGAGCCCAACGGGTGTAGCTGGATCAACGATAACTGTGCCAATGGGCATATGGCCCACACTTACGTTCCGTGGCTGCAGCGGTGGTACCGAGCCATGAAGAAGGGCGATCCGGACTGTGTCCTCGCTGTCGGTGGGCTGGACTATCACCATGGGGTGGCCGAGGGCTACACGTACATCGAGGACATCTACGCCCATGGCGGAGGGGATTACTTCGACGCCGTGGCCATCCATCCGTATGGCGACCCCTTGCACTGGCAAGCCATTCACGACACCTACGACGTCCTCGTTCGCCATGGCGACGGCCACAAGAAGCTCTGGCTGAACGAGTACGGCTGGAACACGACCGACGAAGCATCCAAGGCCAGGCAGCTTCGGGAGGTGCTCACCGAGCTGGCGCGGCCGGAGTACCATATGGTCTTCCAGGCCAACTACCTCATCCTGACAGACCTGCCCAGTGAGGCCCAGACGACCCATGACTACGGCCTGTGCGGGCGGGACCTCTCGAGCCTGGAGATCACGCCCAGGGAAAGCTACGAAGCCTTCCGTGACCTGCCGAAACGGTGGCGAGCCGGCGACGCCCCCGAGTCTATGGCCCGCGCCCTGCTGCCGGGGTCGTGACCGAGGTGCCCGGGGCACTGGGGAGAACCCCTGTCTCCGTAGGTGACTCCGAGAGGATGGCCCGCTTCGTCCCAAGCCGCTGAGTCTACACCCAGATCTTCGCCCGGCTCCGGACACCAGTTCGGAACCTTCGCCGGGGTCTTCACACCGAGCATCCTGACCATCCTCGGTGTGATTATGTTCATGCGGACAGGCTTCGTCGTAGGCGAGGCCGGCCTGGTCAAAGCCGTCATCATCCTACTCATCGCCAAGACCATCACCACCCTCACCACCTTCTCCATCAGCGCAGTGGCCACGAACATGCGGGTGCGCGGCGGTGGCGCGTACTTCCTCATCTCCCGGGTCCTGGGGCCCGAGTTCGGTGGAGCCATCGGCATGGCGCTGTTCCTGGCCCAGGCCGTTTCCGTGCCCTTCTATGTGCTGGGCTTCAGCGAGGCCCTGGTCCGCACGCTGCCGGCCACCGCGCCCTACTTCCAGTGGATCACACTGGCGTCGGCGGCGGTGCTGTTCGTGGTGGCGTACGTGGGAGCCAGTTGGGCGATTAAGGCTCAGCTCGGGATCATGATCGTGCTAGGCACTTCCATCGTGAGCTTCATGGTCGGACTCGGGCAGCGCTTCGGCCTCGACACCCTGACCGCCAACATGAACACTCACTACACGGTCATTGGCGGTGGAGCCACCGGTCCAGCTCACAACTTCTGGAGCATTTTCGCGATCTACTTCCCAGCGGTGACGGGCATCCTCGCCGGCGTCAATATGTCCGGCGACCTAAAGGACCCGGGGAAGAGCATTCCCAAGGGCACCTTCGCCGCCATCGGCGTCGGCTCCCTAGTCTATCTCGGCCAGATGGTGCTCATGGCGGGTGGGGCCCCGGCGGCCGAGCTGATCGCCGAGCCGTACGAGGTGCTGGTACGCAGCGCCTTCCTCGGTGGCGTCGCCGTGGCGGTCGGGGTATGCGCCGCGAGCCTTTCCAGTGCTCTGGGCAGTTACCTGGGCGCGCCGCGGATTCTCCAAGCCGTGGCTCGCGATGGGATGCTGGCTTTCGTCAGGCCCTTCGCCGCGGGCTCCGCCAAGGGCGACGAGCCGCGCCGGGCGCTGGTGCTGACGGGCCTGATCACGCTTGGCGTGCTACTGTGGGCCGGCAACGAATCCGAGGGTGGTCCCCTGAACGCCGTGGCGGCCCTCATCACCATGTTCTTCCTATACACCTACGGCATGACCAATCTCGCCGCCGCCCTGGAGGGGATCAGCGGCAACCCCTCCTTCCGCCCCAAGTTCCGGTACTTCCACTGGAGTCTGGCGCTGCTGGGGGCCATCGGCTGCATCGGCGCCGCCTTCCTCATCGACTGGAAGGCGGCCACCTACTCCATGCTCATCATCGCCGGGATGCTCTGGTACGTGCGGAGC